>JAGQPC010000229.1 GCA_020426925.1 Planctomycetales bacterium
CGTTGTCGGTATCCATGATTCCCGCCCAGCCGACAGTTTCAAAGAACGTCGCCGATTGCGCGCCTGCGTCAGCGAGATACTTCAAACTGCCCAGCGTCCATGCTGCGGTAAACGGTTCGACTTGTCGCTTGTCGATATAAGTTGGCAGTGGGCCTCCGTGAGGCGGACCGCCCGGCTGATCGACGCCATCGAGAAGTTGCGGAGCCATCGTAATTGGGCCGATAATCAGAGGCAGGTTTCCAGCAAATTGCCGCGCACTTCGCACGACGTCGGCGTGGATCGGGAGAGTCTCAACCATCGATGCGTTGTCGAACGCATGAATTTGTGGATTGATGGCAAAGCCGATCGCTTGGACTGAATTCGTATCTGGTCGAGCGCGATTCAAATCGACAAAGTTCGTCACTCGCGTCACGCCGACTTTAGCATCCGATACCGAATTCAAGTGACGTGTTGCCGTTTCGAAGTGAGACGGATCTTCACCTCGCACCAGCCAGTAGGAAACAGGCGGCCGTAGCTCTTTGATTAGCGCGGTTAGCGTTTCGAAGCCTGGCGATTCACCCAAGCCTAGCACAATCTGCAGCGACACATCCAACGCATTCGCTTGACGTGTCGCGCGCCGCAATTTGTTTGCAAATGACTTGTCGGACAACGCCAGATCGACGCGAAGATGGTCCAGATTTAGTTTTCTCAGTCGTTCGATTTGCACGCTGGTTAGGTCATCCACTTCGCTTGAGACCTGAAGGCCGAGTTTGGGCAACGTTGATTCGCGTTTGCCAATCGTCAAAACGGTTAGGTCCTTCGCAGATTCCGACCTGTCGGGAATGTCGCCGTCGAGACTGAGGCTGATCTTCTGTGAAATTGTTGCTCCTTTTGCGATCTCGACAGGATACGGCAGCTCCAAAGGCGTGCAGTACGTTTTGAACGATGCGTCGGTCCAGTTGCGTTGGTCTTCCATTTCGAAAATGTCGCCTTCGAATGCAACACGAGCCATCAGGCCCGGCGCGACTTCGTGAGTAATCGCTTTTAGGTTTTTCGCTGGCTGGTGAGCTGAAATGAACTTAGGGAATTGTCCGTTCGATTTTTCCCCGTCGACGGTTTCTAGAACCCACGGTTGCCCAGCGGCAGAAGGTCCGTGCAAAATACAAAAGCCAATTCGGTTTTTCTGAAATGTTGTGTGAGCTTCCCCATCAAATGTGAATTCGACATTCCCTATGTCACTTCCAGAGATCGTGCCTTTCCAGCGGAAATCAATGTCGGCTTGCTGGCACGTTACGTCGAACGTCACAGTAAATCCATTATCGCGTTGCTCAACGAGCACATTCGAAACCTTGGGTGCAATCGTTGCCCAATTCTCGTCGCGGATGGGCGCATTGATGCCTCGAAGAATTTCAAGCTTGCCGACGCGGATGTAACGAAGAAACACGTTTTCCGCGTCGAACACCATTGAGACGGGACCCGCTCGCAGCGGAATCAGCTCCGCAGTGTGTGCAATCGACGCGAGGAGCAAAATCGCCAATACGGAACGAAGGATGCGTTTCATGATGGATTGTTTACTTTCGGAGAACATTGAAATCGTCGTGCGAGCGAAGCGCTCTGCAGTTTTCAAACAGCGTCTACGCAAGTATCTCGCTCACCACTTGACCGTGGACATCTGTTAGTCGCATGTCTCGCCCGCCGTAGCGGAACGTCAGCCGCTCGTGGTCCAGACCAAGTAAGTGAAGGATTGTGGCGTGCAAATCGTAAATCGCAACAGGATTTTCGACGGCGTGCATTCCGAACTCATCGGTCGCACCATAAATCGTTCCGCATTTAATTCCACCGCCAGCAAGCCACACGCTATAGCCCGACGTGTGATGATCGCGACCATGCCCATTCCCCGTGTGCGGAGTGCGTCCCATTTCGCCAGCCCACAGAATCAGCGTTTCTTCAAAGAGCCCTCGCTGTTTGAGGTCTTTAATGAACGCCGCAATCGGCTGATCGGTGACTAACGCGTTTTTTTCGTGGTGCGGCTTGAGGCTTCCGTGCTGGTCCCACGTTCCGTTATCAAGTCCCAATGGGTTGGCAGTTACTTCCACAAAACGCACACCGGATTCAATCAGACGACGAGCACGCAGGCATTGAATCGCATACAGGCGCAGATCTTCGTCCTTGGCATTTATGCCGTAACTGTCCTTTGTCGCTGCTGATTCTTGCGAAAGATCCAGCGTGTCAGGCACTGCGGTTTGCATGCGGAACGCCATTTCATAGTTTCGAATTGCCGATTCGACTTCAGCGTTGTCTCCGAGCGTGCGAGCAAAGTCGCGATCCTGCTCGAGTAACCATTTTAATTTCAGTTCTTGTGCACTGGCTCGAGCGGGAACGATGTTCTCCAGCGGATCGCCGTCTGCTCGTATGGACGTTGCCTGATAACTGGCAGGTAGATAACCGTTCGAGAAATTCTCTTTGCCACCAGGAGGAACAGCGCCACTGTTGAGCAAAACGTATCCGGGCAGATTGTCGTTCTCACTTCCCAATCCGTAAGTGATCCACGAGCCCAAGCTGGGCGACCCAGCACGTTATCGGCCTGAGTGCAGGAACAGATTACCGGCGGCGTGCAGTGGTAATTCCGCGACCATCGATCGAATGACTGCAATGTCGTCTGCACACGTAGCGATATGGGGGAACAGATCGCTCACCGGCATTCCGCAAGAGCCATACTGCTGAAACTTCCACGGGCACTTTTTCCATTTGCGGTTTGGCGACACCGATTGAGATTTGCGTCCGGCGCGACTCGCCCAATCGCCAATACTCTGGTCGTGGTGTTTTGTAAGTGTCGGCTTGGGATCGAACGAGTCGACGTGCGACACGCCGCCAGGCATGAAAAAGAACACTACATTTTTAACCTTGGGCGGAAAGTGAAACGTCGTCGGACTGTCATTCAACCCAGCGTAGCTTTTGTTGCTCATCAGTGAAGAAAGCGACATCAGTCCAAACCCTGTCGAGGCTGTCGCTAGCATTTGACGGCGACTTATCGGGCGTGGCACTCGCCCAGGACATTTTGTGTTTGTGCGTATCGAGGGATTCATGTGCGTGCTTTCGCTATCGGATGTAAATGAATTCCTTCATGTTGAAAATGCTGTGGGCAACGTCCTGCCAAATGCTCTTGTTTTGCATGATGGCTGGATCGCCTGCCGGAGCTGAATCCGCAAGTTGTCGAATCAAGCCAAGCATGCGCTGCAGCTCGGCTTCAATTGGTTCGCGCCCGAGTGCTTTGCGGAACATTGACCGGACGCGATCGGCAACCGAATCGTGATCCTCAGTTAGCAAACGCTCCGACCACACTCGGGCTTGGTCGATGACGAATGGATCGTTGAGCAGCGCGAGCGCCTGTGCCGGTACGTTCGTGCGATCTCGGCGGCCTCGCGTCGCCATGGGATTTGGGAAATCGAACAGCTCGAGGAACTGCGGTCCTTCCATTCGCGTGACTTGAGTGTAAACGCTGCGTCGGCCGTCGCCATCCAGCGGCCCGCTCCAGAGTTTTCGATAGTCGATTTCGTTTTTTCGAAATGGGTGGATGCTCGGACCGAATAATTGCGAATCCAATCGACCCGACACGGCAAGAATTGTGTCACGCACAGCTTCGGCACTCAGTCTGTGTGGAGGATAGTAGTGGAGTAAATTGTTGTCTGGATCTAGCTCCTTCGACTGATCAAAAGGGCGGCTCGATTGCCGAAACGTTTTGCTCAACACAATCCTGCGGACAAGCCGTTTGATGGACCAATCGTCTTCTGCAAATTCAGCTGCAAGATAATCAAGCAGTTGCGGATGCGTTGGTTCTTCACCCATGTGGCCGAAGTCGTCGGTCGTCGCTACGATGCCTCGGCCGAATAGATGATGCCAGACGCGATTGACCATGACACGTGCCGTCAACGGATTCGTTGGGCTGGCGACAAGCTCAGCAAGTTGGCGGCGTCCGCTTCCCATTGAATCAAACGGCTGCGAAGCGTCAGCGATTGCTTCAAGGTATCTGGGCGGCACTGTGATTCCCGGCTTCAGCGGATCGCCACTTCGCAAGACAGGGAACGCTCGACCTTTGCCATGATCGGCCAAACCTGCGATGACTCGCGGTTCAGGAATTTCCGCGACGACTTCGTGATAACGAGTCAACAGCTTCTGAAGTGTCGGGTCGCCATTTGCGGAATTGGGGAGTAGGCCAACTCGGAGCAGCCAGTTTATCCACGTCACGTCAGCGTCGGTGGCTCGATCTTCCTTCCAAGCGATAACGGCGTTCTGCGCTGCCGACGCGAAGGACGAAGCAATCGTGGCTTCGTCTACAGTCTGCTCATTTTGCTGCCGTTCGAACAGATCGACAGCGTGTCCCAAATCGGGCAACGGCGACGCCGGTGAATCGTGCAATACAGCTCGCATCACGCCAAAGTATGATCGATGAGACCGCAGTTCTTTGGGGTCCTTTGAACCTGCGCGATCGGGGCGGTCCGGCCAACGCGGATTGTCTGCTCGAGTTGTCAACTCGACGAATGATCGGTGTGAGCCACCTGCACTCGTCGGGAATCGCTTCCACTCGGACGCACCGCCGAGAAGATAATGCAAGCCACCGCCCGCGAACTCATTTAATGCACAAGTGTCGACTACTGTGCGCACCATGCTGCGATTATCGCCAACCAGTTGAACGCTGATGTATTTCTTGGTCGTTGGAAGCCAAGGCGACCGAAACGATCCGTTCAAACGTTCGGATATTAAATTTGTGTGCATCCCCGCAGGAAGGATTGAAGCTACGACGTGCTCGCCATCCTCCGCCAAAGTGAACTCGCCTGCACGACTTGTGCCATGCATCAGGCCGAGACCACTCGCCGTCCAGTTTGGTGTGTTGCTTGGTCCAAAATCGGACCACACTTCGAAGTTCTCTGCATTGAACTTCGAACGACGATCGTGCTCGACAACGTACTCGTCTCTAAGCGATGACCAGACTGATGCGAGATCGGCTTTCGTGCGAAGGCTCGTTTGCTCTGGCCAAGGATATCCCCAAGGTGCGATCCCAGCCTTGCCTAGTTCCATCGCGTTGACCCATTCGTGGTCGATGTTGGCGGTCCGCCATCCGTTGGTGGACTCACGGGAACATTTCCAATTGGAATCGGAAAAGACGAGTAGCGGATCACCTGCGTTGAACTCGACGCGGACCACGCCAATCCATCCTCCTGGATTGGGCTGAACAGATGGATTGCCGTTTGTGTTTACGACCGCCAGCTCGTTTGCACCGCTCATGAGTTTGTCGCTGATATCCGCGGCATAAAGTGACGTGTGTCCTTCCTGTCTTCCAACGGGCGTGCCGTTGATATAGAAACTCACCGAATCGTCACCGGAAAACAAACACCACGCCTGAGTTACTCGCCTGTTTGCCGGCAGATTAATAGTCCTGCGAAAGTATCGACTCTCGATCGGCGCATTGATCGCAGCGTTTCCTTCGGGGAACCAAAGCCATTGAGCACGTCGGAGGTCGCTTGTGTCGACAAGTGACCCTCGCTCGGAACCGATGTCTCGTCTTGCCAGTCGACCAAGGATGTAGCCCGGATCTTCATGACCGAGTTTCTCGTTGGCGATGTGTCGGCTAAGAGGCGTGGAATTGTTTTTTTCGGATTCGTCGCCCGCAAGTGTCAAGCGTATTTGTTCTTGCACGTCGTCCACTGCCGAGAGCCAGCTTGCGGCGAGTCGCTGGCGAGTTTGCAGCTTTAACTTCTGAGCTTGTTCCGTGAAAGGCGAGATCCGTTGCGGCAAGTCGATCGTGTGAACGACTTGGCTGCAGCTTTCAAGCATTCCGACCAATGCGTAGTAATCCTTAGATGACATTGCATCCAGCTTGTGATCGTGACACCGAGCACACGAAAGTGTCAGACCTTGAAACGCTTTCGCAAATGTATCGATTTGATTATCCAATGCGTCGAACCGAATCTCGGGAAACTCTACACAATCGTCGTGCCCTAACTCGCCAAATCGCCAGAACGCGGTACCAATGATTGACTCGTTAATGCCGAGCGTTTCGTTTACTCGCGGTTCTTCCAGCAAATCGCCGGCAATGTGCTCGCGAACAAGTTGATCGTAGGGCAGATCGTTGTTGAACGCGCGAATCAGATAGTCACGGTATCGCCATGCGTCGCGGATTTCGTGGTTCCATTCGTAGCCGTGCGTCTCGGCGAAGCGAACAACGTCCATCCAATGACGTGCCCAGTGCTCTCCGAAATGTGGCGAGTTTAACAGTCGATCGACATGCGATTCGCAAGCTGCATCTGGAGCTGTTTTGAAATCAGCGACCAAATTCTCGACGTCCGATGGAGCTGGCGGCAGGCCGGTCAAAACGAAAGACAACCGGCGTGCCAGCGCCTGCGCGGTCTCGGGTTCGGCCCGCGAAATACCGGCAGCCTGTTGCTTCGCGAACACGAAGGCGTCGATCGCGTTGTTGGTTTCTGCGCCAGGCGGCGTTGTCGCAACGACGGGTTGCAGGCTCCACCAATTGCGTCGTTCGTCGAAGACCGTTTGCCACGATAGTTCGGCCACTTCGTCGGCAGACGGCGCGTTGTCGCGTGGATCAGGAGCACCGATTTTAATCCAATGTTCGAAGTCCGCGATGACCGTGCTCGCGAGCTTGTTGTCGGGTGGCATTTCGATCGACTCGTGCCGAATCGCATCTAGTAGCAGGCTTTTTTCGGTGTCACCAGGAACAACTGCTGGGCCACTGTCTCCGCCGTTGCGAATGAGCTCGCGACTATCGAGCCGCAGCCCACCTTTCAACTCTGACGCGGCCGCCGAATGACATTCGTAACAGTGTCGAATTAAGATTGGCCGAATTTGCTTTTCGAAGAACTCGATCTCGGTTGCATCATCGCACGGCGCAAGACGGCACGCAAACAAAACGGTTGCCGTCATAACTAGCGTTCGAAAGAAGTTCATGGCAGCGTGTAAGACCACAGAGACAGTGAGTCAAGTAAGACATTAGTCTACACCTTTCCGGCACGGTCCGCTGTGCAATTCTGTTCCGGCAGAACGCAGAAAACCGACTGACTACCGTATTCGCGATCTTAACAGCTGAGTCTCAAGCCGCGTCAGCGATTCTTCGAGCATCGCTCGTTCAGCGTCTGGCAATTCGCCGCCGCCGAATCTGACCAGATAGAACGCGTTCACGATGTTACTGAGCGCCGGAATTGCGGCGGAGTCGATCGTCATGGAAGTCAACGACCGCGCTGTGGCGTAAGCGAACTCTTGTGGAGTTTGGTCGTCAGAACGATGGAAGCCATGCTTTCCTAGCATGCGTTCCATTCGGTCGTAGATCGCCACGTCGGCTCGGCGCCGTTTGGATTTGCGCCACCGAGCCAGCACTCGGCCAATCACCGGTCCAAAGATCCGCCGAATGTGGTCTCGCATAATGTAGACCAATGGCGTCAGAACACTCAGCAAGATGACGGCTTGACGCGTGAAGTAGCGTCCACGAATGATGTCTTTCCATATTCGCTTCATCCACCGCCAACGTTTTACCCACTGCTCTTTGCCAAATGCGTAGAAGAATGCTTGTCGAGCCACGCGCGTTGCCGGATTGTAAATCGACTCTTGCTGACGAGTGGAGTTGAGCCCGAGCACGTAGTCGTCCCACAGCACTTGGCAATAGTCAATGATTTCTTTCGCGCGTTGTACGATCGGATGATCCGCGACGATCACTGCTTCGCGCCCACCCATGGGAGTTGGGTCAAGACGAAACCACGCTCCGTTCGCTCTTTGGTCCTCATGGACGACCTTAGCCGGAATCGCTTCGCCGGGAATGTAGGCTTCGACCCAAGCGTGAGCGTGTAATTGGCGTACTATGAAGTATCCTCCTAGGCCGTTGAATTCTCCGCCCTTGTATCCGATGACCAGTCTTGCGGGAATGCCCTGGCTGCGCAGCATTAGTGCTAACGCGGACGCAAAGTATTCGCAGTGGCCAGTCTTGTGGTTTGTGATGAAGTCGACGATTGGGTCCAGGTCATGATCGCGCTGCGTCGACATTTGCAGAGAGTATTTGTACGTCGTGTCGCGAAGAAAATGATTTTCAAGAGCTAACGCTTTCGCGTAGTCCGATTCGGCCGTGACACCGGCGTCGGCTAACAGCTGTGTGGCCATCTCTTGAATTGCGTCCAGCCGCTCCCGTCGATCGTAGTACATTCTTCCCCACGGCGAAATGAGTGTTTCAAACTCAATGTCGAATGAGGGGTCGTCTTTTTCGTCTAGCACAGGCCCCATCGGATCAAGCGACGCAACCCAACGGTTTTGGATCTTGTTGCGAAAAGCGTCGGTCATCAGCTGATAGCGGATTGGATTGGTACTGGTGTTTTGCTCCTTACCCAACGAAAGTTGACGCGTGTGCCGCTTGATAAAGAGGTCTTTCGGTTCTTCAGGCGATGCGTAGCACGGCGAAATGCTGAATAGGACAGCATGCTCGCCTGGTTGTAGCGTGATCTTTTGGACAATGGTGTTCGACAGATCTGCGGGCGATCCGCTTCGCTTCAGGTTTTCTCGCCCTTCCGCGAGTTTGTCAGCTCTCCATCGTCCGCTATCGGGCTTGTAGCGATCGACGACCGAGCCACGAAAGTAAGGTTCGTCATCAAAATAGAACGGCGTGCGATCGAGCTTTGTAAACTCAACTCGCATCACCTGTTCCGGGTTTTCCAGAATCTTGCTGATGTTGTCGAGTTCGATTTCGTCGTCGTAGCCCACGGTGCGGATTTGGTCTTCCTGAGGCTGCCATACTCGACTGCTGTAACGCGGAATCGCGAAGAAAAACAAGATTGTTCCCAAAATCGTAAACGTTGCCATCCACGATAGACGCCCAAGGAAGCTGGTGCTCAGTACGAAATCGGCGCTACCTTCCACTGACTGCCATCCAAAATGGTCCTGCGGACCGTCACTGCTGCTTACCACGGGAGTGCGATCTGTGGCAATGTTTCGGAGTTCTCGGTGAGTGGCAAACAGAGCCAAGGTAACGATCGCCGCTGCGACGTAAATGCACAGCATCAATCCAAAAACAAAGCCTAGGTTCAATGCGGCTGCGACAATCACTTGCAGCAAGCTAAGCGTCACAAGCTGCCAATAGATTCGGATGTTCTTACGCTGGTAAAGAAGAATCAACTGCAGGAATATCAACGCGTTCGCCACGTTCAGAAGTTGGCTTTGCTGCGTATCGCGGACGATCTGCACGATGAGCCAAACGCACGCACCGATACCGAGTGCCCCAGACGAATAATGTCTTAATCGGAAAAGGCGTTTTCCGTCAACGATAACGATGGATGAATAGCCGAGCACCGCCGCTAGTAACGGGAACCCGAAATCCTGTTGCCCCATTCCCAGCAGCAATGTTCCCAAAACGACAAGCGTCGCGCAGCCGATCTGCAACAACGGTTCAACACGAGTCGAATAATTCATTGCCGCACCTTTTCCATTTCGAGTGCTGACATGAGTTCCTTCTCGCTTGCAAAGTGCTGTTCTTTGCCCGAGTTATATTCAGATTCTTCGTAGGAAAACCAACGATCAAAATCGCTGTGGCTGACATCGACACCGATCGCTTTGGTCAAAGTCCTTCGTTTGCGTACATCATTCCAAACCTGCGAAAACCGATCAGTGTCTTGTAGGTTAACGGGATTCACCGACGCGATAACTACGCGATCGTCCATGGACACTGCCGTCATTGCATCGTCCATGACGGTTGGCAATCGATCGGTGGTTGTGGCTTGCGCGTCGGCGAGTACTTCCAGGGATTCGTGAACGAGCGCATTGGAGGCTGGCCCGCGTACGATCATCGGCGAGTGGCCAGCGATGCCAAGAATTAGGTTGCCGCCATTGCGACGGCAGTGATCGACGACGATGGTTGCCGCAAAGCTAATTGCTAATTCGACTCGGTCCAATTGTGCACGCCATTCGGACGAATCTGCCGGATGCTCGTTGAGTGTTAAGTCAAGTAGCAGAACAAAGTTTTGGTTGATCGATTGCTCAAATTGTTTCACCACAATTTCGTTTCGCTTCGCCGACGACCGCCAATGAATCCAACGCTGACTGTCACCTGTTCGCCAACCTCGCAAACCGTAAAAGTCGCCTTCTAGCTGGCCTTGATTGCGACGACTGGTCCGCTGACCAACTTGATCCATCTTTACGAGATCTTTCCAGTGCTTCGACACGACACCTAACTTTGGGTAGACCAAAAGCTGCGCAGTAGAATCGGGAATCGTGATGGTCCCCTGGATCAATCCGATGGGTACTCGAGTTGAAATCTGAAGAGGGCCGACAGTGTAGCGCCCTCGCTGCCACAACCGCCCGCGATAGGATGTCGATTCGGTCGAGCGTGTTTTGATTGTTGAGAGAAACGCTTTCGCTTTCGTTGGCTTTGGTTTTACCGCAACACCATCAGGCGGTCGGCGCACAAATTGATCGTGCACCGTCAGTCCCCAGCTGTCGAGCCGCTTTCGTGGATTCTTAACTTGGATACCTACCGAAAGCAGTTCACCGGGATAGGCCAAATCCGGAAGCTTGCGTTTGCATTCCAATCGCGACAGCGTCATTCGCACAACTTGCCAGCTGACCAACAGCGGCCCGATCATCAGACCCGAAAGAATGATCAGCAAGTTGATCTCGCGAATGATTGCACCTGAAATAATCACGATCACGATCAGTACGTAACCGAACGTTTCTTTCGGGATCGAGATTTGACAGCGGCTCTTCAAACTCTTCATGTTGGTTTCGACGAGTAATCGAGTAATGTGTTCTACGCGGGCACTTTGATGTCACTGACAAGTCGCTCGATTAGTTGCTCAACTGCTTCTCGCTGACCGGCGTGCAAATAGCCTTTAGGGATTACTCGGTGCGCCATCACTGGTGCTGCCAATGTTTTGACATCGTCCGGGACAACGTAATCTCGGCCGCTCAGCATCGCCAATGCTTGAGTGGCTCGATACATGCACAGTGCGCCGCGAGTACTAACACCGACGTGCAGTTCGTCGCAATTTCTAGTGGCGCTAACCAAGTCCAGCAGGTAATCGTAAATCGAATCTTCTACTGTGACTTGTCGAACGGCCTCTTGAATCTGAATGATCTGTGCGCCAGAAATCACTGGCTGCAGTTCATCAACCGGTTCTTTGTCGCGATGGCTGATCAGAACTTGCCGCTCTTCTTCTCGGTTCGGGTAGCCCATCGAAACTCGGATGAGGAACCGGTCTAGCTGACTTTCGGGAAGCGGATAAGTTCCTTCGAACTCAAATGGGTTTTGCGTCGCAATGACAATGAAAGGTGTCGGGAGTTTGTGTGAATGGCCGTCGATCGAGGCTTGCCCATCGCTCATCGCTTCAAGTAAAGCGCTTTGAGTTCGAGGCGGAGTACGGTTGATCTCATCGGCCAAGACGACGTTCGAAAAAATCGGGCCTTCGCTGAATTTAAACTCACCCGTTTGAGAGCTGTAAACGTTGCTGCCAACAATGTCACTTGGAAGTAGATCGGGCGTGAACTGTATGCGTCGGAATTCGCCGGATACGCTGCGAGCCAGCGCCTTGGCCATCAACGTTTTGCCAACGCCGGGAACGTCTTCGAGCAGCACGTGTTCGCCAGCCAGCAGTGCTACCAAACACATTCGAACCGCATCTGTTTTGCCTAAGACGACCGACGAGATATTTCTTTCCAGCTCAGCGATAAGGCTGTCTACTTCAGTAGTCATCCAGAGACCCTCAGACTGATTGATAAGATTAGACCAGCCGACGGCATGCGATACCATGCGATAAAAGCGTGCTGATTCGACTGGTAACGCCTATCGTAACGATTTCGTTTGCGTTTGTCTGCCTAATCCACCGTCGACTTCCGGTGCGTTTCGGTTCATTAATCCAAGCCGCTTAGATAGAATGAAAAGACCACGGGCACGTCCTTGCCGAGATCCGGACGACCCACACTGCATGTCCAACCGTAGAACGCCAAAAAGACAGACCTAACGTCGCGAATCTGATTCATGGCAGACTCACAAAATGGTTTTCGTTTTGTCGCTCCCGTCGGAGCAGACTATGCGCCATTACGTGATGCGCGGCCGCTCAGTTCTCTTCCGGTGTTGTCATTGAAATCAACCGAGCCGCTTCCGCGAACAAGCGGCGGGCTCGTCGATTGCTCTGAATCGGCCATTGAACAGGGAGTTGCTGACGGAAGGTTGTGGCGGCCCTCACCCGTTGGTGTGAACGGAAAGACGTTGTTGTGCAAGTGTCCCGAATGTTCTGCACCGTTGTCGATTCGAGTTTGGCTACTGACAGTCAATTGTTGGCGATGCGGCGCCAGTGTTGCAATCGATGAACTCGAATGCGCGTTCGAAACGGTGGCCGACGCGGCAATGCCAGTCGCTCGCGCGAAGGAAGTCCCGATAGCTAGTACGCCCGCGGCAGAAGACGACGTAGTCAACGCTGCAGGAATCGCTGGTGCGCCGGAACCGCCGCCGCTAACTGAGCCTGCTGTTCGGTTTCGCGTCGTCGATCTATTTGACAACACGCCGGCGTGGCTCGCCAGCCTGATGGTGCATCTGATACTTTTGATTTTGCTCGCGCTTTTGCATTTCAATTCGTTACGGTTAGACGAATCCATTACGTTGTCGACGAATGTAGGACGTTCTGATACCGAAGACGTAAACGCACGCATGGTTGACCGGATCGACAATGTCGACTTCGAACTTCCTGTGCCCGAATCGGACCTCCCAACCAATCGGCAGCAACGCGAGCAGTTAGTGCTCGCGAACGAAGAAGCTAAGGTGCTGCGGATCGATCCGAACGAGCCGCATCCGGAACTTCCTGATCTAGCTCAACTGAAACGGGTCATTGGCAGCGACGTGGATCAACGGACGTTGGCTGTTCGTGATCCACGCATCCGCGTCGACATGATTCGTCGAGAAGGCGGTACGACATTGACGGAAGCAGCCGTCGCTCGCGGATTGCAGTGGATGGCAGCTCACCAAGCTGAAGACGGCAGTTGGAACACCTACGCGTTCAATCGCTGCGATAATTGTCGCCGTCGATGTGACGGAGCTGGGTCGCTTGGCAGTGAATCGGCTGGGACTTCTCTGTGCTTGCTGCCGTTCTTGGGCGCCGGGCAAACCCATTTGACTGGGCGATACAAAGATGTCGTCTCAAAAGGTCTGCGATGGCTAATCGATCATCAAAAGGAAGACGGTGATTTGCGCGCGGAAACGGTTGGACAAGCGGGTATGTACGCACATGGGCAGGCGACGATCGTGCTTTGTGAAGCGTACGCGTTGACGCGAGATGAAACATTGCGGCAGCCGGCGCAAAACGCCGTCAACTTCATCGTCGGCGCGCAGCACGGTGGTGGAGGCTGGCGGTACTATCCAGGCGAAGACGGCGACACAAGCGTCGTGGGGTGGCAGCTGATGGCTCTGCAGAGTGCTCGCGCTGCGGGGTTACAGGTTCCGGCCGAAACGATGGAACTCGCGGGACATTTTCTTGATACCGTTTCCAGCCACGACGGATCGCGTTATGCCTATCGACCCAATCAACGTGCGACCCACGTGATGACCGCTGAAGCAATGTTGTGCCGTATGTATATGGGTTGGAAACGAGATGATCCGGCGTTGCTATCAGGACTTGAGTACTTGATCGACCGACATCCTCCGCAAGCAGGCGACTTCAATATGTACTATTGGTACTACGGAACTCAAGCGTTTCATCACGTCGGCGGCAGTTCTTGGCGAAAATGGAACAAACGCGTTCGCGACATTTTGGTCCAAACTCAACATTCGTCAGGTCACATTGCTGGAAGTTGGGACCCGCGCGGCCCGCATGCATCGGTCGGTGGGCGTCTTTACGTAACAGCACTAGCCGTGTGCACGTTGGAAGTTTACTATCGTCATGCTCCGATTTTCCGACAGCTTGACCTCTATTAGTTGTTAGCGCGCTCTGATGACCCACGATGATCGACGCGAGTTCTTGCAGTTCCTGGCAGACCACGATGTACCGGCGTTCATTCGGCGCGCTCAAGGTGTTCAAGACGCTTGGAAACGGGCGTTGCAAGACTGCGAAAAGCAGCGTAACGAGCTGCTTGAGATGCCAATACTGCGTTTAGGAATACTCGCGGAAACGATTGGCCGCAATTGGGAAGCGTACGCCGAAGAGCTTGTCGACTCAGCCGTCGCGCAAACGTTAAAGCAGCACCATGATGATTGGCGGCCAACGCTTCGAGTTGCAGTCAACGCTACGACCGACCGGCGAAAATGGTCTCGCGCAACAGAAGAACTTGTCACCGCGTTTCAGCGGTTCAACAAGAAGTGGACAACGTTCGTGGCGGAGTATGACTTTGCTCACGTCAACGACATTCGTGACGGATACAACCGATGGTACGTCATTGAAAAGTCGTGTGCGTTCGATTCCGATCGCATCGGCGCAGAAGGCTTTGTAGAAATCGAGCACGCAACGGCGGACGATGTCCTGATAGAGCTCCCATTGCTTGATATTCCGCAGTTGCGCTAGTTGCTGCCATCGCCGGTGGCTTGCATTCTCAATGCAATCCGTAACGGTTCATCTTGTAGTGCAGGGTGCGGACGCTCACGCCGAGTGCCTTTGCGGTGTTTTCACGGTGGAAATCGTTCGCGGCGAGAGCAGCTTGAATGGTTTCTTTTTCCGCTGCTTCGATTGCTTCCGTCAGCGTCAGGCCGGTTGCGGCGCTGGTGCTGGCGGTCGTCGCGAGTTCCGCCGGTAAATCGTTCGCAGTGATTTGATCATTGGCGACCGTGACAACGAGACGCTCGATGACATTTCGGAGCTGCCTGACGTTGCCAGGCCAGCTTGCCGCGGTCAAAATCTGGAGCGCTGTTTGATCGACGATTTTGGCTGCACGTCCATGACGCGAACAAAAGTGCGAAAGGAAGTGATCTACGAGCAGCGGGATATCGTCGCGTCGTTGTCGTAACGGCGGAATCTCGACCGGCACAACGTTGAGGCGATAGTACAGGTCTTCGCGAAACGAACCGTCCGCAACGAGTTGCGGTATGTCGCGATTGGTGGCCGATACGATTCTGGCATTCGATTCCAGGTTTTCCTCGCCGCCCACGCGAAAGAACTGCCTTGATTCCAAAACGCGCAACAGGTCTACCTGGCTCTTGGCTGGTATCTCAACGATCTCATCCAAAAACAGCGTGCCATCGATTGCTTGTTCGAAACAACCTGGCTTTTGCCGAGAAGCTCCAGTGAAGGCTCCTTTTTCATGGCCGAACAATTCGCTTTCGAGCAGTGATTCCGGCAGCGCTCCGAGATTCACCGCAACGAATCGCCCTGACGATCGATCACTCAAGTCATGAATTGCTCGTGCAATGAGTTCCTTTCCTGTCCCGCTCTCACCACGAATCAGCACTGTCGCATCGGTATCGGCCACCTGCTGGATCTGTTTGAGGACTTCTTTTAATGCTTGACAGTTGCCGATGATTCCAGAGACTTCGCCTGCTTTGGCAAGTCGATCTTTGAGCGCTCGGTTCTCGGTTTGCAGCCGATGGTGTTCTACTGCCTTCGCCACCTGCTGACGAATCAGCTCTAAATCGACAGGCTTTGTGATGAAGTCAAACGCTCCGCGACGCATAGCCTCGACGGCTGTTTCAACGGTTCCGTGTGCGGTGATCACAATTGCCGTCGTGTCCGGTTCGCGCTGCCGCAAGAGCGAAATCAACTCCAGGCCGTCTCGATCACCAGGAAGGCGCACATCGGCGATGACCAGCTGAAATGTCCCAGCGTCAAATTTATCGAGCGCTTCATTCGCTGAACCGGCGGATTCAATTCTATCTGCGAGCTTTTCCAAGCCCTTCGCCAGCCCGGACCGAATGTTCGGTTCGTCGTCGACGATCAGAATGTGGAATGGATCATCCATGCACGATTACTCGTTGGCGCTCGCGTGGCTTGCAGTCGGCAATGAGAAATTCAATTGAAACACTGTTCCACGCGGCGATGAGCGGAATTCCAAACTGCCGTCGTGCTGCCTCATGATCTTGTCGCATAACGCCAGTCCAAGTCCAGTGCCTTCGTCCTTTGTTGTAAAGTATGGATCGAAAATCTTGTCATGAAGTTCCTCTGGCACGCCGCAGCCTGTGTCGCTGACTTCAACGCAGATTGATTCCGAATCCGCAAATGCTGAGATCGTCACCTTTCCGCCGTCGGGCATCGCATCTAACGCGTTGACGATGATATTGAGCAAGACTTGTTCCAATCGGCCAGAGTCGGCGAAAGGTTGTGGCAAATCCTTTGGCAGCTGTAGGTCAATCGCCACGGATTGTGCACTAGCTTGCGGTGTGATGAGGTCAATTTGACGCTGGATCAATTGCTTTAGATCTACGCATGCAAGATTGAGCTTCCCAATTGACGCGAAGTCTCGAAACCCTTCCAGAACGCCGCCGACTCGCGCGACTTCTGTTTCGATCACACGCAGCATGTGACGTACTTCATCACACGACTCAGCGCCATCAGAGAGTTGCTCTTTTAGCAACTGCACATGCAGTGAGAGCGCGGTCAGCGGGTTTTTGATCTCATGGTGCAGGCCAGCTGCAAGCGACCCAAGTCCCATGTAGCGTTCCATGCGACGCATGCGACTTTCGATTAGAAATCGATCGGTCACGTCGCGCAGCTGAAGGACGAAACCGATTTCTTGGTCGTCGATGTCGCTTAAAGTTTGGCAGAATGCCCGCAACACTCGAGCACCGTTTGCTGACAACTTGAAGTCTCGAGTCATTGCGACCGACTTTTCAACTATCCAGTCCTTTCGGAATTGTTCGATTGGCACAAATCGAGAGAGTTCAGACAGAGGGTGTCCGACGCAGTTAATTTCCGGCCTCAGCATTTCCAAGCCGCGTCGGTTGATGCTGGTCACAATTCCGCTCAGGTCAGTTGTGATCACAGCTTGGTCCATGCAGCTGAGGATATCACCAGCTAGCGCTTTCAGATCACGCAGCGATTCCTGAGACGATCGGTAGGCTCGTGCCAACAGCACGACAGCGAATCCAGTAACGACCAGATTCAGAACAATCAATATGGACAATCGAAACTGCCATCGCAGCTCGCCTTCCAGAGCTTCAGCTTTATTCTTGGCAGAGACCGGAAGCTCTCGAATTAGTTCTCGAACAATCTGTTGTTCCGCCAGAAAGTCGACCATGACCCACACGGTTACAGCAAGTGCCAGCACACTTAACGCCAGCACAGCGACGATGGCGACTCGCCGCGTTCCGTCGGATTCGGCTTGCTTAACTCGAAACATTTACGGGGCCTCTGCCGGAACGCTGAGTCCAGGATTTCTACAGCCCATTCATGCACGACAGCGACAAGCCGGTTGCTTTTGCCTCAACATTTCTGCAGCACGTTGCAGGTAACCTGCAAGATCTTGCAGGCGTTATTCGTGATTGTATCGAGTTCGAAGAGGACTCGCAGCGCCACGCGTACTTCCCGCAGGGGTCGGGGCTTGAAATGAATCGTTCGAGTTCCTCGAAAGGCGATAGGTTTTTGTCACGTCGTATAGTGCAAAAGAACCCGGGATTTTGCTCGAGAACAAGACAGCTTTGCTCGGCCGGAGTCGCGAACTCCGGCCTATGGCAGGCTCATGTGAGTACGTCAGCTGCTTGGTAGTCTCTGCGAAATTCTTGGATCCATTCCACTTTCGGAGTCTGGCACCTTAATTGCTAAACGTTGGCTACACCATCCGAAGACGCTCGCGACACCATTTCAGCAACCGCGGTTTTCGGCATGAACGCCTACCCGCAGCCCTCAAGACGAAATTGGGACACGACGTGCCAGCTTTGGACCTCGAACAAACCCCCGCCCAAGATCAGCCAGCGTCGCGGCAATCTGCCATTCGCCATCAGATTGAGCACGCGGCTCATTTGTTACCGTCGCAGGGCCCAATTACAGTCTTTGTTCATCACAACACGCTTCACTCGTTTGAGCATCTCGACTTTGACGCTGGTGTCCAAGTTGGTGGTCGAACGTTTGGTTGCAACGCTTATCTGACTGAGGAACAATACCGCGAAAAGCTGGATCGAGGCCGCATTCGCGTCGAAGATCTGGAAGCCGTTTTACAGGAAGACCTTGGAGATGAGGCCGACCGCCTCGTGTCGATATTCTGTACAAGATATTCTTTGCGGCTTTCCATGCTTCAGTTTTCGATGCACACAGGGTCGACCCATGAGCTTCGTTGGGTTGTTGCGGAGACGGACGCACTTCGGCGGTTTCGTGAAGAAGTCACATACGGCATTCGAGCAGAAATGCTGTCCGACACTCGCAAGGCTGTTCTTGAGGGACCAGCGGACACGGCCGAGAAACGTGAAACGCTTGACGAAGTGTTGCAGCAATTTGAAGCGCCGGCTCCACAGAAGTGGACTGACCGCACGTGGGAAGCGTTCGTACTGAACTATTTGTGGCGCGTGTGTTGTGATGGAGTTCAAGGGGTCGAAAGGTCGACCGACCCGAAAGCCTCAAGTGAAACGCCGGTCCGCCATCGTGATGTCATCATCGCAGCTGGCGGTGAAGATCCCGACTTACCAGTGCACGAAACGTTGATCCGATTTTGTGCGGCGTTTCTCGATCAGGGATTCGCAGATTGGGACTTGCCGGGTCGGGAGCTTGGGTTTTTCAGTGCCTTCCTAAGGCAGCATGCCGATGGCGTGGTGCCAACGCGATGGTTTCGGGCGCTCCGCCATGAGTGTCGCAGGCTGTTGGACGCAGGCACTAAACCGATGGATTCCATTGAGGAGTCGTTGAGCTTACTGGGCGTCGACGAAAGCGAGCAGGAAGCGTTCATCACACAGTCGTTGCTGGCGCTGCGTGGCTGGGCAGGAATGGTCTGGCAACTGGAAACGAATGCTGAGTGGGCTCCACACCCCGCGCCTCGCGATACCTTGATTGAGTTTCTCGCGATTCGGCTTGTGTTGGACCGAATCGCAATTGAGTTAGCAGCACGCGACATACCCAACTTCAACGCTTTGCTCGCAGAACTTCGCACCAGCTTCAGGCGCGATTACAATGAGCAATCGCTATCTGATCGCCTCGACCTGCGAGCCTTCACCGTATTTCAGCTGGCACAAGTTCTTGGCTGGAGGCCGCGAAGTCTTGAGAATCTCGCGCCGGAGCAGTGGGCCGTGCTGGTGAAGGAGATCGAGTTGTTTCCCTCGATGGAACGTCGTCGTATTTATCATCGAGCCTTTGAAAGAAAGTATCGGAACGAGACACTCGACGCCGTCATCGCTCATAATCATCTGACGCATCCGCAGCCATCGTCGCCACCACTTTTTCAGGTAATCACTTGTATCGATGATCGCGAAGAATCGTTTCGTCGGCATTTAGAGGAGATTTGCCCCCAGTGTGAGACGTTTGGGGTTGCCGGTTTTTATGGTACTGCGATGTATTACCGAGGGCTTGGACACGCACATTTCAAGCCGCTATGTCCTGTGTCGATCAAACCGTCTCACCGCGTGGTCGAAGAGCCGGTTTACTCACAGGCAGAGCTAGAAAGGCAGAAATCGGCAGCTAGGCGGCGTCTTGGGAAGTTAAGTCATCAGACGCATCGCGGTTCCCGATCTTTTTTTGGCGGGATTCTAACGGCGCTCGCCGGATCGCTGGCAGTGTTCCCGTTGGTTGGTCGAGTCCTGTTTCCTCGTGCAACATCGAAGATCCGATCATGGTTGGGGCGGATTGTCGAAACGCCAGCCACTGAATTGCGGATCGAGCAGGTTCCGGACGAAGATCCTGAAGGAATGGGCTTTACGATTGGCGAAATGGCCGACATCGTTGAAGGAGTGGTTCGTTCATCCGGCCTCGCCGTCCAATACTCTCCATTGGTCTTCGTCTTGGGGCACGGTTCAACGAGCCTGAACAACCCGCACGAGTCCGCGTATAACTGCGGCGCGTGCGCAGGCAGTCAAGGCGGTCCCAACGCGCGAGCCTTTGCGATGATGGTCAACGATCATCGCGTTCGCCGCATTCTTGCTGACCGAGGCCTGAACATTCCAGACTCAACGGTCTTTGTCGGTGGCTACCACGATACCACGAACGAGTCGATCACATTTTCAGACCTTGATAGGCTTCCAGTTTCACACCGCAATCAATTTGAAAAGGCAATCGACATACTTACCGAGGCGAGAGTGCGAAATGCTCACGAGCGATGCCGTCGATTTGAGTCTGCGCCGCTGACGATGTCTGCCGAAGACTCGCTTCGCCATGTTGAGGACCGCCCCGAGGATCTTTCTCAGGCTCGACCGGAATACAATCATGCAACCAATGCGCTTTGCTTTGTCGGGCACCGCAAATGGAGCCGGGGGCTGTTCCTTGATAGGCGGGCATTTTTGGCCTCATACGATCAGTCGCTTGACGACGAAGATGGAACGATTCTGGAAACGATTCTCCGGGCAGCTATTCCAGTCTGCGCGGGCATTAGTCTCGAGTACTACTTCTCTACTGTAGACGTCGAAGGGTATGGGTGTGGTTCAAAGTTGCCACATAACATCACATCGATGTTAGGGGTAATGGCCGGTGCCGCGAGCGATTTGAGACCGGGTTTGTCTCAGCAGATGATCGAAATCCATGAACCGATGAGGTTGCTATTTGTCATCGAGACGAGTCTTGCTGCGATGACGCGAATCATCGAAAACAACGAGGCAATCGCTCGGCTCGTGAGAGGTGGATGGGTCCAGTTGGCCGTGTTCGATCCGGTCACCCGGCACGTTCATCGCTACGTTCGTGGCGAGTTCGTGCTCTATGCACCGCATGAACGAGACATCCCAACGGTTACATCGTCGCTCAGCTGGTACGGCGGACACCGTGAACATCTTGGATTCGCATCCATCGTTCGCCCAGGGAACGAACGCCAAGGAGGCGAAGTATGACTTTGGATCAGTGGTTTTTTGGATTCGGTTTGGCAGTTGTCCTCAGCCCCGCAGTTCTATTGGCCGCGCTGGGCATGACCCCGCTGGCGGGTCGCAAGGTCAGCGAGCGCACTTCGGCACACCTGACGGAAGCCACTATTGTTGTTGGATTGGTCTCCGCCCTGGCGATTCTTGTTCTAATGCTCGCAACAGGTCGCAGGCACATTCCAATTGAACTTGGCAATTGGGTCGTGATTCCAGAGCAACATTTTCATTTCCACCTGAAGTTCGTCTTTGACCGTTTGTCCGTGCCGTTCGCGATCTTGTCGTTTGTCCTTTGCGGAACGATCGGTGCTTTTACGAGTCGTTATTTACACCGCGAACCGGGCTACAACAGATTCTTTCTTCTGTTCGCGGTCTTCCTTGTGGGGATGATTGTATCGTCACTCGCGGGCACTATTGAAACTCTTTTCTTCGGCTGGGAATTCGTGGGATTGTCCTCGGCGCTGCTGGTCGCATTTATTCAAGAACGAGTCAATCCAGTACGAAACGGACAGAGAGTTTGGGCGATCTATCGCGTCGCAGATGCAGCGTTCTTGATCGCCGCGCTTGCGTTGCATCATCTGACCGGCGCCGGAGACTTTGAGGGGTTGATGGGGACAGGTGCATGGCCTGACGGACAAGCTACGATTAGCGAATCGCATGCACTTTTTGTTGGGATGCTCTTGTTGCTGGCGGCTGCAGGGAAATCGGCCCTGGTGCCGTTTTCTGGATGGCTGCCGAGAGCCATGGAAGGGCCTACACCCTCTAGTGCGATTTTCTATGGTGCATTGTCAGTCCATCTTGGCGCGTTCCTTTTGCTTCGCGTTAGCCCTTTGCTGGAAGTTTCATTGCCACTGTGCATCGCGGTGGTTCTAGTCGGGTTGGTCTCTGCAATATTTGGTGCGTTGGCGGCACGAGTGCAGACCGACATTAAGAGCGCGCTCGCGTTTGCCTCACTGACTCAAGTCGGAATCATTGTTGCCGAGATTGGGTGCGGGCTGCGTTACGTCGCACTCATCCATATCATTGGCCATGCCTGCCTGCGGACATTGCAACTGTTGCGAGCACCCACGCTACTGCACGACTACCACGCACTTGAAAACGCG
This sequence comes from Planctomycetales bacterium, assembly GCA_020426925.1. Taxonomy (GTDB): domain Bacteria; phylum Planctomycetota; class Planctomycetia; order Pirellulales; family Pirellulaceae; genus JAGQPC01. The sequence goes on from JAGQPC010000229.1 coordinate 22,021, forward strand.
ATTGGTGGGCACCTGGAGCACGCTCCTACGATTTGGTCACGACTACTTCCCGACCGTGCTCGAGCGTTGGTGTATCGAGTAGCAATGGAACGTGGGTTCCTAGATGCCGTCCTGAAGGAATGCTTCGTTCGGCCATTCTTGTTGCTGTTCCGATGGTGTGATGGGATGGAACGCCGCTGGACGGATCTGCTGTCCGGCGCTGAATCGTGTGGATCCGACCAGGTCAAACCGCACGTCGATTCATTTGAGGAATTCGTCTGATGCCTGAACTTCACTTACCGTGGATGGAAGTGTCCATCCTGATTCCGCTCCTGGGCGCGATCGTCGTCGCGTGCATCAAAGACTCTGCGAAGGCCAAGATTGTGTGTCTTGTGGCTTGCAGCCTAACGCTGATATTTGCGGCAGGTGAATGGATCGATTTTGCCGGCCTCGACACCTTTGAAGCTCATGATCATTGGGATGTCTTCCAGGCTGTATTCCATCGCGACGTGTTTGTAATCGATGAGCTCAGTGCACCCCTGCTGCCGCTGGCAGCTTTACTTTACCTGACAACTGTCATGACGACGTTGCGGACAAAGGCAAGCCGGTTCTCGTTTGGCTGGACGCTGTTTTCAGAATCTGTCCTGCTCGCCACGCTCGCCTGCCGACATCCGTGGGTGATCATTATGTTGCTTGCGGTCGCGGCTGTTCCACCGTGGCTGGAACTTCGTCACAGAAATCAAAACACACGAGTCTTTACCGTCCACATGGGCATCTTTGTGGGGCTTCTTTGTTTGGGGCAGTTCCTTGCTGGCCGAGGAGCGACGGCTGCAGATCCACCGATCATTGCTGGTTGCCTTCTGACAGCTGGAGCCCTGATTCGAAGCGGAATTTGTCCTCTCCATTGCTGGATGACGGACTTGTTCGAAAAAGCTACATTCGGCACGTCGTTGCTGTTCGTGACTCCGATGACCGGAGCCTACGCAGTGATGCGTCTGGTCTTCCCGATCGCGCCTGCTTGGGCGCTGCAAAGCATTGCAATCCTGTCATTGATCACAGCCGTGTACGCTGCTGGGATGGCTCTCGTGCAAACGGAATCGCGGCGTTTCTTTTGTTATCTGTTCTTGAGTCATAGCTCGCTGGTGCTGGTTGGCCTTGAGCTGGGAACGCCAATCGGGTTGGCCGGCGCACTCTGCGTTTGGTTGTCCGTAGGAATCTCGCTGCTAGGATTTGGAATCGCGCTTCGCTGTATCGAGGCACGCACGGGACGCCTGACGCTCGACAAATATCACGGCCTTTATGAGCACACGCCGTTTCTGGCGAGTATGTTCCTGTTGACCGGACTGGCTTCGATCGGATTTCCTGGGACCATTGGATTCATTGGCGCCGAACTGATCGTGGAGGGTGCGGTCGAAGTCTACGCGTCCGTTGGGTTGGCCGTCGTCTTAGCTGCGGCTCTTAACGGGATTGCCGTGGTGAAGGCGTATTTCCACGTCTTCACGGGAACACGCCATGCGGCGGCTGTGCCGATCCATTCCCGCCTTGGCGAGCGAATTACGATTCTTGTCATGGTCGCGCTGATTGTGGGCGGAGGACTCATTCCACAGCCCGGCGTTGCATCGCGCTACCATGCCGCGCGTGCAGTGTTGGAACACCGGCACCCGTCGCAGTCGCCGCAACATTGAAGGAACACCATGCAACATTCTCGACAAGCACGTTGTGGCGACTTTTTGTTTCGTTGGCGGAGCTATTTGCCTATTCTGTTTCTGCCATTCTTCGCGTACAGCTTCCTGACGTTCTCGTACCTGTGGAACTCGCACACACTGCAGCACGTATGGGCCGCAGGTTGCGTGCTGGTAGCTCTCATTGGTCTGTTGGTTCGAGGCCTAACAGTCGGATTTGTTTCAGATGGAACCTCGGGCCGCAATACGCGGAAGCAACGAGCTGAAGAACTGAATACTACGGGGATGTATTCGATTTGCCGGAATCCTTTGTATTTAGGAAATCTGCTGATTTGGGTTGGAGTGTTTTCCTACACCCGAAACGTCTCAATTGTCGTCATTTTTGTCCTGACGTTCTGGCTTTACTACGAGCGAATCATTGCCCGAGAGGAAGTCTTTCTATTGGGCAAGTTCAAACGCGAATACCGTGACTGGTGTCGCGAGACGCCTGTCTTTGTGCCAAATCCGTTCTTGTGGAGTGCGCCCGCGCGGAGGTGGTCAACTCGGATGGTGTTGCGCCGCGAGTACACATCAATACTGGCGATCGGATTGGCGTTCTTTGCCATGGATACGGCGGCGCATTTTGGAGTTGAGAAAAAAATCTATGTCGATCTGAGTTGGACGTTGTTCGCGGTGTCGTGTGGTCTCGTGTACATCGTGCTGAGGTTTCTGAAACGACACACGAGCGTTTTGAATGCCCCGAATGACTTGCCAGCCGACGCTATGAACGGCTGACATCTGGAATGGAGATCGCGCCCGAACCGCAATGTTCGGAAGGAATATCAAATGAACAAAGAACTTGAAACCGCAATACCACGCGGCGACGCCAGTGGATTCGTGACGTACCTGAAGCAAGATCTCGTGTCGGGACTGCTCGTGTTTTTGATTGCTTTGCCGCTGTGTCTTGGCATTTCGATCGCTAGCGGCTATCCGCCAATTGCAGGTATTTTCACTGCGATCATCGGGTCGATCCTAACGACGTTTATCAGCAACAGCGAACTTACAATTAAAGGTCCAGCCGCCGGCCTGATCGTCATCGCAATCGGCTGCATCAACGATTTCGGTGGTCCTGAAAGTCATGACGCTTATCGGGCCGCGTTGGCGGTTGGTGCGGCTGCAGCCGTCCTGCAGATTTTGTTCGGGATATTTCGCGCCGGAATACTCGGCGAGTTTTTTCCGACTTCCGCTGTACACGGCATGCTTGCTGCGATCGGTGTCATCATCATGATTAAGCAGGTTCCGGTAGCCTTGGGCGTGACCGCAAAGGGTGAACCGCTGGAAATGCTGCGTGAGATTCCACATTATGTCATGGAGGCCAATCCGGCGATTGCTTGCGTCGGACTGGTCAGCATCGCGATCATGTTTTTGTGGCCCATGGTCGGAAAACGCGTTGCGCTGCTGAAGAAAATTCCCGCGCCGCTGGTAGTGCTGCTAGTCGCCGTGCCCCTAGGGTTCGCGTTCGATTTGCTGCATGAGCATTCCTACACGCTACAGGGGCACAAGTATCAACTAGGCGAGCAATATCTCGTTCGGATGCCTGACCGCATGTTTGGAATGTTCGATGACATTACGTTTCCGGCACTCGGGACACTTGCTCAACCAAAGGCGTGGAAGTGGGTCTTGATGTTCTTCATCATCGGGAGTCTTGAATCGCTTCTCAGTGCGAAAGCCGTCGACCTGCTCGATCCGTGGAAGCGCAAGACCAGCATGGACCGCGATGTTCTTGCTGTCGGCGTTGCCAACTTGTGCGTTGCCAGTGTTGGTGGGCTGCCAATGATTTCGGAGATTGTCCGATCGAAGGCCAACATCGACAACGGAGCGAGAACTCGCTTCGCCGATATGTGGCATGGGATATTTCTGCTCGCCTGCGTCGCCTTGATTCCAATGGTGCTTCACCAAATTCCGTTGGCGGCACTTGCCGCAATGCTTGTGTATACGGGTTATCGGCTCGCTCATCCGACCGAGTTTGTTCACGTCTACCGGATCGGCAAGGAGCAGCTGGCAATATTTGTAACGACGCTTGTTGTTGTACTCGCGACGGACCTTTTAATTGGCGTGGCAGCAGGGATCATTCTAAAAATGGTGATTCACGTTGCGAACGGCGTTCCTATCAAGTCGCTGTTCAAGCCATACATTGAGGTGCAGGAGGTTGACGCGACGACCAGTTTGATACTGGCGCGGGAATCGGCTGTCTTTAGCAATTGGATTCCCTTTCGCAGACAGATTGAACAGATTGGGCTCGTTCAAAAACGCAACCTGATCGTCGACGTTTCCAATACAAAACTCGTCGACCACAGCGTTATGGAAAAGTTCGAGGAAATGGAGCGAGACTTCGAACAAGAGGGATTACGGTTTGAAGTTCGAGGACTCGATTCGCTTCAGCCTCTTGCTAACGACGCCCACGCAGCCAGGAAGCGAGGGTTGGCCTCGATTCGCCGCCTGATCATTGTCGCCGACAAGGAACTGGAAGATTGGTTAGAACGCGAGTTTGTGGCATGCGGTTCGTCGGGATTCACAGTGATGCCCTGTAGCGGGGCTGGGCGACGCGGGATACGAGACGGGCAAATCAACAAGACTCCTCAAATACGAATTGAAGTCGTCGTTCCATTCGACGTGTGTAATCGCATTCTTGATTTTCTGCGAAGAGACATACTGCCCGATCATAGAGTGACGGCATGTGTGGAAACTGTCGACGTTGTTCATATTGGCCATTTCACGCCCGAATTGTCGGATGTTGAAGTGGCCTCGGAGCACGTATGACAAACGATCCCGCGAACTGCACACTAGCACCGTCGGTTGGCACCTATGTAACACAGCCGCAAAGCGAGTCAATATATCTGTAGTGCAAGAAAACTTCGCTATTGCAGCTTGAGACAGTGCGCTAGTCGTCGTCTCAAGATGGATACACACGTCTGTGGCTGGACTATTGACGACGGTATGCAAATGTACTCGGCAATGATTCCGAGCGAGAGCGGTTGCAGGCAGCCGGCCGGTAATAACTGAAATTCATCCAATTCGGTCGGTGGCTATCCTGTATGCATCAGCGATCTCTTCTGGATCGTTGATCGTGACATTTAGATCACGCAGCAAACCGTCTTGGAGTCCGTAAATCCAGCCATGCACCGCAAGAGTTTGAGCTCGTTCCCACGCTTCTTGAACCACCGTCGTATGACAAACGTTGAGGGCTTGCTCGACAACATTTAGCTCGCACAACCGGTCCAATCGCTCGTCATCGTCACCGATGATGCGGAGCACTCCATCATGCTTTTGCCGAACGTCTCGAATATGTCGCAGCCAGTTGTCGATCAGGCCCAGATGATGATTTTGGGTGGCAGCTTTGACGCCACCGCAACCGTAATGTCCGCACACAATGATGTGTTTGACCTTCAGAACGCACACTGCAAATTCAATGACGCTGAGACAATTGAAATCGGTATGAACTACGACGTTCGCGATATTGCGATGTACAAAAACCTCGCCAGGGATTAGGCCAACAATCTGATTGGCAGGTACTCGGCTGTCTGCGCAACCGATCCAAAGAACTTCAGGCGTCTGCTTTTCGGCGAGCTTCTTAAAAAAGTCCGGGTCTTCTTGGGTCATGGAGTCGGCCCAACTCCGGTTGTTTTCGATCAGTTGGGGTAAGAAGCGCATGGTTAGTCTCCACTGGTCCTATTGGTCCAAAGCACGTGCTATCGTGGGGATCTTATCACGTAGTCCAGAAGACAGTAACCACAAGTCATCGCTGGTTTGTGTCAACGCGCTGAAGCTGGCCGAAGTGACGCGGGTCGCTATCTCCGCCGACGGGTCGCGCGATTCTTCACTGACTTTTCAGCTTGGACTGTGGCTTCTGCCCGATCGATTGCCCCGTCACGATTCGCGTCGAAATTGCGAAAAGCAAATTGACCAAAAGTTTTGGGGAGCTCTGATTCTACCAATCGACCGTTGTTGTCTTTGTCGAATCGTTTAAAAAAGCGGTCGACCGTTTTCTTGACCAACCGCGATTCAGGAGTCTCAGCGGTCTCTGGCGGCTGAATTGTTTTCGGATCAACGGGCACCGAAATGCTGCAGTAAGTCAGCATCATTTCGTCTTCCGACTGCTCGCCCCAGCGAACCGTTCGCGAAGGATCTGGGTTCGTCGGGTTACTCGCCGAATTGTCATAACGGGCTTCACACAGAATTCGCGTTTGAGCATCGAGCGCAATAGGTCGCTCCAATTGATAGGTGTGCTGCCAATTGTAGTCGTAATCGGGAACGTCCAGCAGAATCGAAGATTCCTTGTCGCGGCGAATTGTGCAGCGAAACGATTTCCCACGAAGATGCATGTGAGGCGATAGCGACAACAGCATCGCCTCCTTGGGGAACTTGCTTAGTGACGCTCCGACTCGATGATTTGCCGCGTGTGCTGGAATGGCAAACGATCGGTTCTGTGCCAGCATTGTGAACACGCGCTCGGTTACAGCGTCTGGGTCCGCAAAGACAATACCAATTCGCGTTACATCTGTTTGTGTTCGTCCTGTCGGTGTGTAGTGCAGTTGAAAAACCAATTTTGAACCGGCAGGAACGAAGTAAGCTTGGTGAGACTTCAACCGCGTGACATCTTGCCCTGGGACATAGGCGGCGAGCCAGCTCATCGCTTTTTCGCCCCACTCGTCAGGCGTCACGACCGACACGATTGAATGATGGACAACACCGCGGTTTCCGGGGACAACTTCCGCGGCCGCAATCCATTGATCTTCTTTAAATCCTGGATCAACGGTGAAGTACTGATACTCGATAATTCCTTCGGCGGGCACACGAAAAGGAACCTTCGACATTTCGAATACTGCGTCGGGCTCCTTTTCTAATCGCCAACCGTCCACGAACTTGCGAGGTGCAGGCAAATCGGATTCATCACCATACGGAGCGTCAGCCTTCACCCAATCGTAAATCAGCTGTTTCTCTGATGGTGATAAACGACGAGCATTCAAGAACTTTCCATGTTGTGGATCGGCGCTCCACGGAGGCATGCGTCGATCCTTGACAACTTCGGCAATCATATCCGCCCATCCGACTAATTCGCTGTAGTCGTCCATTTGGAACGGACCGATGTCTCCGTCACGATGGCACTCGGCACAGTGTTTCTGAAACAACCGAGAAATCTGATTGCAGTATGTCACCTTATATTCGCTGCTTGGTTTCTTCACTCGGCCGATGATACATCCCACAGATTCTGTCGACGAATTTGAGACCGAATCACCGCTGAGCAGTTCTTCTACTGCAACTCGCAAATCGTGTTTCGTGGGAGCCGCGCGAACGTAGCCGACGCCGTACTGGTCATCGATTCGACCGTGGTAGCGCACAACTCGGTTTCCGTCCAGAACGAAGACTTCCGGCGTTCGCGTAGCCATGAGCTGATCGACGATTGCATTGTCATTATCTCGTAGAATCGAAAACTTGATTCCGAGTTCTTTTGCGTACTCTTGAATATCGGCCATTGAATCTTGCGAATTGGCGTTAACTCCGATGACGGCAACTTCTTTCGAAGAGTACTCGTCGGCCAATTGCTGAAGTCTGGGACCATAGAGTTTCGCCAAGGGGCATTCCGTTCCCAGCACGGCAACCACGACGACTTTGGAATCAGCAAAGCTGGATAGCGCGCAGCTTCGACCATGCTGATCGTGAGCCTCAAATTCCGAGACCGGACTGCCGATGGGAGATACCGCTAGCGTGACCGCCGACAGCGCGTGCAATAAAAATGTCATCTGTTCCTTCGTTCTGTTCCGCCTCAGGCCGTGCCTCAAATCGACCTGATCGCCAAGGAGGGCACGTTCGTATTGTGCCCAAAGTGATCGACCATGTCACCTCGAAATTGGAACTTTTACTCACAATCGATGAGAATGCCGATTGTGCCGCCGATTTAGATCGCGATTTGAATCACTTTGTCGTGAATTGAATGTTCTCGAAACCGACTTGCATCGCCGAATCGTAAACGTCAATTACAGGTCCCAATTTGACCGAATCGTCAGGGTCGACGATCACCGGGATATCCGTTCGCACCATCGCGACCGCGGCTAAGCGTTGACGAACCTGATCCAGGTTACCCAGCGGTTCATCATTCACTCGCCATTGGAGTGCGTCGTCGCCGTCGTTTGCGGACAAAAGTCGAATGATGACTTGTTCTACATCGATGTGCTCCAAAGACACTTCCGTGTTGTCGCCACTTTCGCTTGACACACTTAGTCGACTGGGCAACAGCAACTCTACTGACTGGAAGCTCGCAGTCCAAACGAAAAATACCAACAGCAAAAACACAACATCGATCATGGGCGTCATAGCGACGTCGCGCACACCTTCTTGTCGATTATGAACAGACGGTATCTTCATGCCGCGAATTTATCGCCGGGGACAAAGTTCGTCGACCGGAGTTCCTACCAGCGTGTTAACCAAGCAATTACAAGCGTACCGAGAACAATTACCCAACCGAAGAGACTGGGTTGCAAGAAAAGCCACCAAGCAATACCGCACACGATCGCACCGGTGTAGATCCAAAGATCTGCCTCCGTAACAGAAATAGGCTTGAATCGACTTTGGATCGCAAACACACCGACAAATACGGCAATCATTGCGGATGCCAGGCGAAGCAATACGGGCGTTTGGTCGACTTGTACAAACTTCACGCGTACTTCACGGATCGGCTCGGTTCGCACAGATCGAAACGCCGTGTTGAAGTTTGAATAGGGATCCGAAAGCGAGTAGGTTGTTTCCACGTACTCTGGATTCGAATCCAATTTCCGGTCGTTCAGATAGAATTCGACATTGTCAACGTCAGCCGTGATACGAAATTGCCACGTTGTCTGCTCCGGATGCAGCATTTGATCGGATTCACTTACCGACGTTGATAACTGCACGAACTTGGGGAACTCGACGATTTGAAATGCTGCTCGCGAGACATCAAACTGGGCCGTTGTCCAAACGACACGCAGTCGCTGTTCCACTGACGATCGGGCAAACGGCAAAGTAACATAGCCGTCACTTTCTGATACGGGAACAACGGCTCCGTTTATCGAGATTTGCTTGACCACACAACCGTCTGGTTTGGTAAAAGCAATGCCCCCGTCTCCTTGAACGACAATTGAAACATCTGATATGACTTGAGGCTGCGGTCGGTCGCAGACGGTGTGGCGAACGTCAATTACTCGCGACGAACCGTCATCGACATCTGTGTTTGATTTCACTAGCGATGCGTCGGGTGACGAAACGAGATACACGTCATAGTCGCTCACGTCGAAACCAAAGCTGGTCGTGGTACTGTCGAGCGACTCCATGCCAATCGGCAACCATTCGTCCTCGGTCTCTGAAGAGTTCATTGCCACGAAAAATCGGCTGACATCACCATTAGTGACGCCGATTTGAGCGGTCAAGCGTTCATCAGTTGCAGCTATCTCTCCGCTAAGGTCAATTGTGTCGCCTTTGCGGAACGGAACTGCCGGCCGCAACACAACGATTTGCTGATTTGGAAATGGAGACGGCATCAACGCCACGGTAATAGCGTTAACCGTGATCGGGCGTTCCCAACTAGCCGGCAAAAGGAGTCGGATCGAGTCACACGAGTCGCTCGCACCGCTGCTGCGAACGTTATTGATGCGGCATTTCAAGTTGTAACTATACGCATCGCCCGCTGGCGCAAAAAGTAACAATGTCTCCAAATCGACGCTGCTGTCTGTCCTTTCAACATTCAGTGTCATCATGGCATTGTCCGCAGTTTTGCTCCACACTGATTGTCGGAACGCTGAGGTAGTATCACGAGAAATACCTGCGACGTCCTGTGTTGCGGCTGTCGCTGTTTCGTACCCCGAGGCAGCGACATTCACAACCTGGATTCCCGGCTTTCGATAGATCGATAGTTGTTCACCTACCTTGAGCATGTTCGGAATCGCAACCGATCCGCCCGAATGCCGCAGTTGCCCGCGTATGCGAAGCCTAGCCTGTCCAGTTCGCCTTTCCGGCAGAAAAACCGCGACCGAGTTACTGTCAGCTCGCGACCAGTTGAGCGAATCATTACCGGTTTCTGCCAACATTGAAACTTCTTTCACAATAACGTCGTCGGGAACCGGCAAGCGAACCTGATAAAGAGACTCTGCACTCAAATCCAGAGTCGCGGTGATGATCAGATCCGATTGAAGCTCTCCAACGAGCAGCGATGCTTGGAGAGATGCCTCAGTTTGAAACGCCCTAGATTCGAATGCGAAGACACAGCTGTAGTTCGCGGCATCGTTAATTGTATAGGTGTACGTTGGAGGGGGCGTGGCGGTTTCCCAGACTTCCGAAAACAAGGAAGATGGAATCGACGAGATGCCTACGGTTCGCCAAGGAGTCATGGCGCGAGTGTTATTGCTCGATGCAGCAATGATGCTCGACACGACTTCCGCGCCCGTCACATGGACTCTAGGGATGCGGATTTTTCCGACGCTGGTAACTCCTGCAATGTCAAAATGAACATGAATCAACGCTTCCGTTTCAGATAAGATGTGAGGAGCAAAAGAGAGACGCGTGCGATTTCCATCGAGTTGATCCACACCGAGCGGTTGGTCACCGCTCTCGTTAGGGACTAGTCGAGAATCGACGACGACATCAAGCGGTCCGAATTTTCCCGCCATCGACTGCAGCAGGAGCCTCAACTCGTACCGAACGCTGTCTTTGTCAACTTTAAGCCAACCAATCTGTGTCGCTGTTACTTTGCCGTCCAGGCCTTTGCTGTCGTCGGCAGTCCACGTTAGATCTAACGTTTCAATTGGACCCAGAAACGCTGTGACTTCACGCTGCTGAGTATCGCGCTCAACTCTGCCAATGGAACGAACGCGAATTGCATTTGTATCAAGGAACGACGACAGCTGAACCGTTGAATCGGAGACCTTTACGATAGGAATCGATATTGAGTTGTCGGCTCCATTGGAAGAAACAGGCACCACATACGTCAGCTCCAATTCGTAGTGATTCCTGTCTTCAAACGACAGATTCAACGTCTGTGTGTCGACATCTTGTTGTAAGACAATTGGTTTCCGATCGAGCCTCGCCTCCAATTGCAAAAAACGCATAGCTTCCGGCGGAATGGGCAATCGGACCAGCACATCGTCATTTAGCGTTTCAATTTCATAGATGCCTGTGATTTGAACAGTGTCTTCTGCGGATACTTGGGCTAGCGTCGCTCGGTAATTCACTGATCGCAATAACCATTTTGCGGCGAGTCCTTTCGCTCGGGCGTCGTATTCGAGCAGGCTATCGTGGAAGGTTCGCGACAAGTAGACGTTGTCATTTTCTTTGTCTGGATCACCGTTTTCGTCGATGGGCACGTAAACGCTTTCCAGGCGGTTTGGTGCTGAGGTATATGGTTGATCTTGTGCGTCTGCATAGTTCGGCCAGCTAGAAACGCAGACAAGTCCAAACAGACCGGCAATGATCGGTCCGGCCGCCTTTACTGCAGCTGATTCATAAACCGTTCGCTCGGAACGCATGCGAAGCCAAAGCGCACGTCGAGACCAATGAAGCATTGCGCCCGCAACTGTCCCCCAAAAAACCATAGTTCCTGCTGCCGCTAGATTGCTAGGCAAAAGTAGGCAGGCAGCCCCAATAATCACAATCGCAGCGAAGGTCCAGTGCGCACCCAAACGGGAAACGATCCACGCGCAGCCTGTCGCAAGCAGGAAGCAGACAACGGAGACTCTAGTAACGAAATTGCGGTCGACGTAAGTGAGTGTTGTTTTTTCGTGTCCGCCTGGCACAATCGTTAGCTGCCACCCGCCTACGACTAGCGACAAACTGTCAGGGGGACCGACTTGCCATCGAGGCAAATCATCTTGCAAGCGCCAACTCGAAACCGTATCTAGGCTGTCCAACTGCTGGCTAATGCGAGCGTCGATTGATTCGGCAGAAAATAGGCTATCGCGGACAAGCACTACGTTGGGTACTTCCGTCCATTCAAACGGCACGTCAAGCATGCCGAGTGCTTCTGCAGTGGTAACGTACAGGTGCGTTCGCGTGGCGATTATGCCTAAGTCAAGTTGTGAAAAAAAGTGTTCGGCGTTGTCCGTTTCATTGGCCGCGTTGGTGTTTACCTTGGCGTCGGGGGAGATGCCGCGATGTAGGAGACGCTTGGAATCAAGCATTGGGACGATCAACGTTGCTGAGCGGGTGATGCGGTTTGCGTTGTCGAATGCTTGGATAGTCTGATCCCACGTCATCGTATCATCATCGGCTGCTTTCATGATTTCCGTGACCAGCAGGCGTGCGGACTGCAGAGCATCGGATCTGGTGTTCCCTTGAAACAGCTGAATCCAGCTTTGGTCAGAAAAAAAATCAAACGGTTTGGAACCTGGAACTCGCGCAAACACACCAAAAAAACGGTGCATTACGTCGTGAGTCGTAAGGCGAGTGTTCCAATGCTGTGGCAGAGTCGGCAGCGCCGCAGGCGGCGTCCATACCTTCCACTGATGTTGAAGGACAGGCGATTCCAGGCCAATGCGCGGGCATCTGACGTTTTGTCCAAATCGCTTAGATACAACCGACTCAGTTTGCGGCTCGGTCATTTCAATCCGCACAACTGGATAGCGATTGGCAGATGGCAAAGGAATCTGAAACGTGCCAGGCTCGTTGCTCGCCGATGTCACTCGTTGCTCGTCAACATGAATTTCGTTGACGATATACTCATTGGGAACGACAACTGGCAAAACGTTTTCTCCATGGTTTTCGACGAACATGGAGATGACATGACGATGTTGGCCCGTTGGATCAACGATTGTCGTAGGCTGCAACAGCCATACTGTGGAATGCTGAATCGCGGCATGGCTGACCGCGCGGACTCGCAGGAGCGGTCGGTTCGCCATCGACGCTGGTTGAGAAACGCGGTATCGCAATCGAGGGCTAACCACCATGTCGTCGCTTGCTGCGATATCGGGCTTTTGGTCGACTCCAGCAAATTGCTGGACGTCAATCTGTGTGTCCAAGGACGACGTCACTGTCACTTGCCCAGATTGCGTCTGTGCGCCCGGGACGAAAATTCCGTAGATCGTAAACTCATCGTCAAACGGGACAATCCTTCTCCCGATCAGAGTAAACGGTTGATCCATGGATCTGGGCATTCGAATCACTCGCGAGTTGTTACTGACCGTTTCGACAATTGGCAGCTCGTCCGAATCAAGTGTCCAGCGGTAAGGAACGTCGCGACCCTGCAAATGCACTTCCAACGAACGCACCGCGCCGGACATTGGAGTTACACGGACTCGCACGCTTTCATCGGAACTTACATTTGATACGTGATACAGAAGTTGCACTTCTGCGCCAAAAGTTGCGTCGCTGTTTGTTAATGTGAACGTAACACCGGACGCATCATCGTCGAGTGCGATCAGCGCATCTGTTTCGAGCAATTCCATAGAACGCCGCAACAAAGCAGGAAGCGAATCATACGTCATCCATCGACCATTTTCGCCGTCAGTCCAAGTAATCCGATTTACATCTGAATTCCGCACTGCCACGAGGCGGCTACCAACATCGTGAGCATCGAAACGTAACGCCTCAAGAGCTTCGACTGGGTACGTTTCGTTGCTGGCCAAGCGTCGAGTCGCGGTAATGACCATCTGCGTAATTCGAGATTTGTCGATTGGTCGGCGAAGCGACACTTGCAGATGCGTCGGATCCGCCGACTTTTTTTGCTCCCATCGTTCGACGAAGTTAAGCGTTTGACCGTCAACCGATCGCAATTTCACACTCTCTACGTTCCAGCCCGGCCGCACCGTCGACGAGATCTCAAACAAATCGCCTTGCAAGACGTTGATGTTTGCGATCGATTGTGCCTTTGCAATGGAATCGGAAATCTCGATCAACGTTGCTACGTCGAATCGTGCTCGACTGTTAACGTGGCCAAGCGATACCAGAACAGATCCTTGCTCTTCGGCATACTCGAATTTGAAGGACTGGTCCGAGGCATCGGAATCGTCCACTTGCTGACATCGGTTTAATTCCAGTGCGTGGATGACGATTGTGCCAGACAGATTTAGGTACGCAGCTTCCTGCATCCACTCGCATTGTGGACTTGAAACTCGTGGCAAGGACTGCGGCTTTTCGATGTCGATGTCAGCGAGCCCATCAATTTGGATGGTTTTTCTTGTGTGGGACGAAGCAGCGTCTCGATTTAGTGCAGGAACGTCGATAGGCAAATCAACGGTAATCGTCTGGCTGCCATCATGGTGAACCTCCAGGATTTCCCAATCCGCCACTTTGTCGTTTACATGCACATTCAGCGGTTGCAGTCCTGAGGACAATTGGAATTCAACCGCCCTTGTGGAATCCGGGACGTCCTCGATGTGGATTGTCGACCGTATTTCCAGTCCTACGTCTGAAGCACCGTATACGACTTCCTGCGAGTAGTACGGTTTGGGTCTGTTCCCGGCTTCTTCGCGAACGACATCAATCGTCAACTCACCGGCACCAGAAACGCGAACATTCCAGACTCGCACGTTGTTCGATAATTCGCTTGAGATCGTGCCGCGATTCGTCCGCAGTAATACGTTTGTCGGAGCGAAAATTGTGAATTCGTGAAGCAGTGATTCACACAATTGAATCGACAGTTTCCTGTGAGTGTCTCTGTCGGCTTGCAGCGACCACTGAAACTCAAACGTGTCCGACTGTGGAACTAACAGAACGATTTCGCCTGTGTTGCATAGTCCAAGTTGCGGACTTTGACCGTTGACACGCCATTGCGGATTAACGATTGGAATGTTGAATTCGCCAAAATTGACTTCGGTGGGAACTTCAGCGGTAGAAGTAATTCTGAAAACTCCGCTACCATTTACAAACCCATCGTCGTCAAGCGTCGCAGTATAAGTGGCCTTGTCGATTGAAACACTGCGAATAACGGTTGTTGGCAGACCATTCTTCAAACCATCTACGATGTTTTCAAACTGCTTCCTGTCCATTGGCAAAAGAAACAGATTGCCTGCTGCCGAAATGATCTTTTCGAGCGGAGCATACACTCGCACGAAAGAATGCTCGCCGGCGTCCGATGGTTGCGACTGTTCCTGGCCGTTCAAATGCGAGAACAGCAGCATCGCGACCAGAAGACTGATCGACAGTTTACGAAAGTCGCGAGATGGCCAGTGCGTAATCATCCGTTCGAGTCCGCTCCGACAACTTCTCTGTCTTGATGCGGCATCGAGGCGGTGGCTGCCTGCGAGGTTCCCTCGGACCATTGATGCTGCAGAAAGCTACTCGAGTCGTGACGCTTCTGCGCTGGAATTTGGAGCAACTGGCGACTGATGCTCAATCGCCGAATGAACAGCGCTGTCCACTGTCCTACCAAAGCCAAACAAACACCAATAACCGACGCTTGAGCCATCAAGACGGCTGGACCAGGAAAGAGTAGTCCGAAAGTCACCAGCGTCAAAGCTGCCAGCAGCAATACGATCGGCTGGCGCAATTCCCCAAGATAAATGAGCATCAAACCGAACGCTAAAGCGCAGCCTGATGCGACGGCGACTAGTGCTCTTCGGCTGGCGGACCGAATCGAAGTCGTGCGGAGTGGAACTAGTGAGCGAAAAACATATTCGTTCCCGCCAGGCGTTGAACGCAAATTCGTTGTGCCAACCCAATTCTCCAAGACGGCTTGAACGTTAGGATTGCGGCTAAAGAACCAACCACGCCAAGTCCACGGCTGCGCTGGAACTAAGCGATCATCCGAAGTGATCAAGTGTTCGGATGGCGGCAGGGTGAGTTGCCAAATCCACCTTCCACACTCGCTTAGGTTGGTCAGAAACGGCAGCGTCGCGGCAATGTTTCCGGCCGCCGGTCGTTCGTTGTAGTCCAATTCTACCTCTACAAGAAAGGATCGGCGACTATCCTCTTTTGCCACGTTGTCGCCAAGCGGAATGCTCAATGTGTTTGCGTTGAGATATCGGTTCGGCTCTTCGACTTCGTTATTATTGACCCAAACGCGAACGGCCGCCGGCGACGGATTGCCTGGAACATCAATCTGTACTTGTGGACGTCCGGAATGAAGCTGAAACGCAATTTGATCACGACGTCGACTATTCGATAGAGTCGTGTGAACCCAGAATCGATCCACTCTGGTTTTTTCGCTGGTGTCACCCGCAATCGAATCATCGGCCGTGGCCACCACGCTGGCAGACTTTGGTTGGCCAATCGAGCTCGCGGCGATTGCGTTTAATCCGATTGTGCCTTCCGCCGCCGCGCCCATCGTTTCAATTGGAAAGTTGGCTTTTGCAAGCTGATTGATTTTCCATTCGGAGTCAGATGTAGGCCATTCTACTCGAACACCGTTTGGATTGACGACGATCTGATTCGACACAGTACCTGGCTTTTCAATGCGGCTCGTCAAAAGCGGAATGTCGATTGTTTCAACTTCACCTACTGCGAAGTCTTCGTCGTCGAGGGTGTAGGAGACATCGACCACCGACGAACCAATCATTGCTTCCGGCAATTGAATATTGGCGATCGCATTGGAACCAGTTACATCTATCGAACGCAGCCACTCAATCGCTGGAAACGATACGCCGTTGATTGTCGTTGAAATTCGACTAGCGCGAGATGTGTCGCGAATCAGGTCGTACACTTTTTGCGGCAGCTCAAATCGCAACCTTTCTAATCGTTCATACTGAATTTCAAACGCAAATCGCTGTCTGATTTGGACGGTGTCGTCGGAAAGCTGGACCAAATTCGTAACGCTCAAATGGACCCGTTGCTCGCGCACCTCGACATTGAGTAGGAATTGTCTGGCTTGTCGTTCTGATTGCATGCGGAAGCAGCGGACAGGTTGTGTGGACGTTATTGCTGGTAGCTCTTCACGCAAATCCGTTGGAATAGCAACCTGCAAGAACCCTCGCGGTTGATGCTCTGGAAAATCAAGCATCACATTGTCTGCGGCACCAATCAGCAAGACAGGCTGCGACGTCGAATCAGCGTCTGCGACCGGAAACGACATTTCAGCAGTTGGTGGTTCGATTAGTTTGTGTGACCGCACTCGCAGCTCAAAATCATCGCTTACAGGAGACTGAAAGAAGATTGTTAGCGTGGAGGTTGCCGCATCGTATTGGTCAACGTACTGGATTCCGTCCGGAAACGTGACGTAGTCGTACTCCCAATCGTCGAGTTTGACCGTCAGTTGATTTAGACTGCCTCCTCGGATTTGGTACTGGAACACGCTACGGAGGTAAATTCGATTTGTCTCAACGGACAACACTTGCAGCGGAGTGACCGCCACTCTTGTCGTTTCTAAACTGGCCCAAACGTTGATCGAACACGGCTGCCGCGCGTACTTGAATACAGCGAGCAATTCCGGTGAAGTGTCTAGCAATACGTCGTTTACCCGCTGCACGCCTGGACCAGTCTTCCAGCTCACGCGCGCGTCCAACTTGTTGAATAACCGGACCTGGCCGAACTGACGAACGGTCGTTTGCGATTGCGAATCGACGACTTCCACTGCAGCAATGTTTGTTTGAATATCCGGAGCTGCGCTTTCTGGCGAGCCGATTCGCAGCTCAATTCGCAAATCGACGGTTTGTTCCGTCGCAGGCGTCGTCATGTTGATTTCGTATTGCCGAAAGGCCGACTCCGCGGAAGTCGAGCGAGCTCGAGCCTTATAATTCGACCTGTCCAGCAACGTTATTTCTGCGTTGGCCGGAACGCGAACGTCGAACGAGCCGATTTCTCGGTTGCTGGACAATTGCAGCTTGACGTTGCTACTGACAATTCCCACTTGTTCGAATGTTGCGTCGATGTCCGCTTCGACGTCGAGTCTTGCAGGAACTTGTGGCTTCGCTGTATTGGTGTCACCCGTGCGCCAACTGATTTGATAACGTTCTTGAAGCCCAACACATTTGACAAACAGCGAGCCTTCTTCTTGCCGTTCATCACTAATCCGGCCACCAATGACTTCAGCAATAATTGACTGGCCCTCAATGGTCGCCTCGAATGATGATTGTGTCGCCTTGGGGAGTGTCAAAGAGAGTTCGGAAGATTCTGCCAGCTGCGTCGTTGGTGCAGACAGGTCAAGCCGAATTGTGATGGACGTCGCATCTGAACCACGGTACCACGCAATAAAGCCATCGGTTCGATCGCGCTGAAAGATGCATTCGCCATTTCCTTCGAATTCAGGCGACTCGATCAAGGCAGCTTCATGTAGTCCAAGGGGAATGCGCAGCCAATCGTTTTCGTTCTTGTGTTTTTCTTCCGCCCTCCGGATTTGCAGAACGATTACTGCGCGCACTTGTGATTGCTCAGAATGTAGGCCGCCCGTCAAAGCCAAATTAGCCAACGTGGCGCGATCAGGCTGCATGCGATCGCTACGAGCAATGCGGTTCCTGAGGTACTCGTTGATTTCGTCGTACTGCAGCCCGTTTAACACGGGGATGTACTGTCCGCTGGCGTTCTTCGCATACAGAATCGACAGAGGATTCTCTTGAACCTTAGGATTTGCTGCATCGTCCTGCTGCGCAAGAGCACTGGCGCTTAGTAAGAGCAACGCGAGTATCGCGGCAATCTTAGACATAGATCAACTTGTATACGAACTGTACACACTCCGCATCAAGCAAGCGGTAACAATTCTAAGCGATGAGGTGTTGGCGGGTACGGGGAACCCCAATCCGCAGACGAGTTACTCTAGTTTACACAGCCCGCGTCGATCACCGGAAGATAAATGCCCGTCAACTTCAGATTTATTAACAGCCACCGCCGGCGAAAATTGTCAAAGTGTCCGTATCGAAGACAATGTATCCGAACGTCAGATTCGCAAGACTTTAGCAAGTTCAGCTTGAAGCTCCGGCGTTGCACCCACCACAATTCTTGGCCGCTCTAGATCGACAGCGTGTCCGTTCAAGTCGGTAACCACGCCTCCGGATTCTTCGATAATTAGCAGGCCAGCCGCCACGTCCCACGTTTTGACGCTGGTTGCCCAGTACGCATCGAGTCTTCCGGCAGCAACAAAGCACATATTCAACGCTGCCGATCCAAGCCGCCGCAGCGCCTGGCACCGGACTAGGACTTCAACAAATCGCCGTATTTCCGCAGAATCACGCGCGACCTTCGCCGGAAAGCTGGCTGCAACGAGCGCCTGGTCTAGCCGGCGAACAGGACTGGTCTTTAACTTCTGTCCATTTTGAAACGCACCGCTCCCTCGAACTGCGGAGTACACAATATCGCGGTTCGGATCGTAAATGACGCCCGCGGCGATTTGTCCATCTTGCCGCTGCAGCCCGATCGATACGCAGTAGTTTTCCAACCCGTGAACGTAGTTTGTAGTTCCGTCGAGTGGGTCCACGATCCAGCGGTAGTCCGAGTTAAAGCTCCTTGAAACGTTTGAGTCTTCCTCGCCAAGGAAGGCGAAATCTGGGAATCGTGCAGAAAGACACTCAAATATCAACTGCTGCGATGCAACATCCGCTTCCGTCACCAGATCGGCTGGAGCCTTTTCCCGCGGATGTATTTTCCCCCGCATTGTGAGTAGCAGGGCTCCTGCCTGTCGGGCAGCAGTTTCTGCAGATTCTACCGCGTCTGTTAGGTCGGTGTTCATGTGTATTGTTTGCGCAAAGGGTAAAACTTGGCTGACATGTCAATCCCCAAACTTGACGATCCGACCATATTTTTTGGTCGAAGCCTAGACAACATCCCCAAAGTTGGTATGATCATAGCTAGTTAGAGACAAGGCTTCGCGTCCGGATTCATTTTTATTATTCATACCTGGACAGACATCTTTTTTCTACCTTCGGGTAAATTGGCCTCTTCTCTGTTCCGGCCCCGTCGTTTGCTTTGCAGCCGACGGGGTTTTTTATTGGTTGCCGCAGCACCACTGTGAAGGTTATTGGGCATGGAGCCAACAGTTTCTTGGCGGATCAGCGGCACGCAGGCAGTTAGCCAAGGCGGACGACTCCACTGTGAGGTCGATGTCGCCAAGCCAAGCCAGGGTTTGGAGAACGTTCAGCTTGGTGATTCTCGTTTCTCGAATTGGTCACTGCTGCGAACGAAGCTGCCAGGAGGCATAGGTACCGAACCAGTCGCCGAACACTATGTTCGAGGCAATGACCTTATCGTGACTTACAAGCAGACGCCGAACCGTACAGTCAGACCTCAATTGTGTTGGCGGGCTGGCGCCGCTAGTACCGAATTGATCGTATCTGTCCAGACAAGCCTGCTGGAAAGTTGCCCGGCAATATGTGTGGGTTCCAGGCTGGTCGATGGCGAGGCCTACTCCCTTGACGGTGAGTCTTGTCAGCAGATTACGAATGCTTGCGAAATCCCTACGTCCGCGATTCTCTTTCGACCTAACGGAGGCAGCGTCAGCTATCTGGAACTAGTCCATCCAAGTGACGCGAATTTGGTTCGCATTGAGTTTTCTGCCGACCAAGTGGAGACGCAGTTCGAAATCTTTAACGACCGGTTAGAAAAAGGAGTGATCCGTCGCGGTCGCTTGCGGTCGCACTTTATCGACCGTGCCAGTGACGTTGATTCGGCTATTGAGTTGATGCGAGAGTTCCAGGCATCACCCGCTCCGCTTACGACGTAGCGATATACGCCTCTGATTTACGGCGACAGTTCTAAATCAACGAGTCGCAGCGCTCTTAATTCGTTGCCTACCACGTTTTCGCGGCATGCACCCACTTGTGTTTTTCAGATGCGTGCGGTTAACTTTGAGGGATTTTACCCTGACCGGCCCCGACGGACCGCCGTGCGTCGTATAACACCAGACTGAAGCAACCAGGACTATCAGCGTGCCGAAACGCGAAGACATTAAGAAAATTCTATTAATCGGCTCCGGCCCAATCGTGATCGGGCAAGCGTGCGAATTTGACTATTCTGGCACGCAGGCATGCAAGGCGTTGCGTGAGGAAGGATTTGAGGTCGTTCTGGTGAACTCAAATCCCGCCACGATCATGACCGATCCGAGCATTGCCGAACGGACTTACATCGAGCCGCTTACTTGGGAAATCGTTGCCAAGGTTATCGAAAAGGAACGGCCCGACGCGCTGCTTCCGACATTGGGCGGCCAAACCGGGCTCAACGTGGCAATGGACCTTGAGCGTCACGGCGTACTGGAAAAATACAATTGTCAGATGATTGGCGCCAATGCTGCCGTCATCGCCAAGGCCGAAGAGCGCGATCAATTCAAAACCGCGATGGAGAAGATCGGGCTTGAATGCTGCCGAGGAAAAACCGTTCGCACCATTGAGGAAGCTCGAGACGTTCTGGAGATGGTAGGTCTCCCGGCGGTCGTTCGCCCGTCGTTCACGATGGGCGGTTCGGGATCCGCCATCGCGTACAACCGAGAGGAATTCGACAATCTAGTTCGACAAGGACTCGAACAGTCGCCGGTTACCGAAGTTCTCATCGAAGAGTCCATTATCGGCTGGAAAGAATACGAAATGGAAGTGATGCGCGACGTGGATGACAACGTCGTGATCATTTGCTCGATCGAAAACTTCGACCCAATGGGTGTTCACACAGGCGATTCGATTACGGTCGCTCCGGCGCAAACACTAACCGACAAAGAATACCAGCGAATGCGCGACGCGAGCTTGGCGGTGATTCGCGAAATCGGTGTAGAAACGGGCGGCTCCAATATTCAGTTTGCGATCAACCCTCAGAACGGGCGGATGATTGTCATCGAAATGAACCCCCGCGTCAGTCGTTCCAGCGCGCTCGCGTCAAAGGCGACTGGTTTTCCGATCGCAAAGATTGCTGCGAAATTGGCGATTGGATACCGACTTCACGAATTGCCCAACGACATCACAAAAGAAACTCAAGCATGTTTTGAACCGACGATCGACTACGTCGTTACAAAGATTCCTCGGTTCGCGTTTGAAAAGTTCCCGGAAGCCGACGCAACTCTCACCACGCAAATGAAAAGCGTGGGAGAAACAATGGCGATCGGGCGAACGTTTAAAGAATCATTCCAGAAAGCGCTTCGAGGACTCGAAGTCGGCAGCTTCGGATTCGGCAGCGACAAAAAGGATCTGTGGGGTACCGATAAGCAACCTAGTGACGAAGAGATCCGCGCGAAGCTGGCCGTTCCTAACGCAGACCGAGTTTGGTTTCTGCGCTACGCCATGAAAAACGGGATGTCGCTCGAACAAATTTACGAGTTGACCGGAATCGACTTATGGTTTCTCGATCACTTACTAGAAATTGTGGAAACCGAGGAACAGCTGCGTGCGATTGGAGCGTTGTCCAAGCTCAACGACGATCTGCTCCGGCAAGCCAAGCGGTACGGGTTTTCCGATCAGCAGCTCGCGCAGATTTTTCAATGTAGCGATATTGAGATTCGCGAACTTCGAAAAATGCGTGGAATCGTTGCGACTTTCAAATCGGTGGATACGTGCGCGGCCGAATTCGAAGCTTACACGCCATACTACTATTCCACCTACGAAGACGAAGACGAAACGCCACCGAAGGCCGACAAGAAACGAATCATGATTTTGGGCGGTGGCCCCAATCGCATTGGTCAAGGAATTGAATTTGACTACTGTTGTTGCCACGCAAGTTTTGCGCTCCGCGAAATGGGAATCGAATCGATCATGGTCAATTCGAACCCTGAAACGGTCAGTACCGACTATGACACGAGCGATCTGCTTTTCTTTGAGCCGCTTACGACGGAAGACGTGCTGAATATTTGCGATCGAGTTCAACCGGATGGAGTCATCGTGCAGTTTGGTGGCCAGACTCCATTGAATCTAGCCCGTGCTCTCGAGCTGGCAGGCGTTCCCATCATCGGCACGAGCGTCGATACGATCGAAGCGGCTGAAGATCGCGAGAAATTCCAGCAACTTTTGCACAGACTCGGCCTGAAGCAGCCGGCCAACGGGATTGCTCGAAATCTGGCACAAGCACGATCGGAAGCGTCCAAGATTGGATTTCCATCGCTCGTGCGACCAAGTTTTGTGCTTGGTGGTCGCGCCATGGAAATCTGTTACGACACAGCGCAGTTTGAAAAGTTTGTGGTCGAGGCCTTCATCGTTGCTCAGGGCCAGCCGGTATTGATCGATCGGTTCTTGGAAGATGCAACGGAAGTCGATGTTGATGCTGTGTGCGATGGCAATCGTGTGGTTGTTACAGGCATCATGGAACACATCGAGGAAGCGGGCGTACACTCTGGTGATTCAGCATGTGCAATACCGTCATACAGCTTGCCGCAGCCAGTTTTGCAAGAGATTCGCGAGGCAACGCACGCGCTTGCAATGGAACTGCAAGTGATTGGCCTCATGAACATTCAGTTTGCGGTCAAAACAGAGGACGGTAAGTCGAACGTTTACGTTTTAGAAGTGAACCCTCGTGCGAGTCGCACGGTCCCATTTGTCGCCAAAGCGACCGGCATGCCGGTTGCCAAGATTGCCGCGAAAGTCATGGCTGGAATGTCGCTCGAAGAACAAGGGGTCTCTGAGGAGCCTTTGCCGTCACACGTTTCCATCAAGGAAAGCGTATTTCCATTTCGAAAGTTCGCAGGCGTTGATATTGTGCTTGGTCCTGAAATGCGAAGTACGGGCGAGGTAATGGGAATTAGCTCCAGGTTTTCGATCGCGTTCGCGAAGAGCCAGCTCGCAGCAGGAGTCGTATTGCCGACAAGTGGCAAGATTTTTGTGTCGGTGACAAATCGACACAAAGACAAAATCGTCGATTTGTCCCGCCGCCTGCACGCGATGGGATTTGAGCTGGTGGCAACATCCGGCACTGCGCGAAGTCTTGAAGAAGCTGACATCCCTGTCGAACGAGTCAAGAAGCTCGCAGAAGGTCATCCCAACCTGGTCGATTATCTCATCGATGGTAAGGTCTCCTTGATTCTCAACACGCCGAGCGGCAAAGGTGCCCGCACCGACGAAGGCAAAATTCGGGCATCGGCTGTCCAACACGGAGTGTCTAGCATTACAACAATCCAAGCGGCAGAGGCAGCGGTCATGGCGATGGAAGCGTTACGCGAGGAAGAAATGAACGTTGAAGCAATCCAAGATCGCTTTGCATAATTGGCTGAAACAAGAAACGCTGAACCGACTGCGCGATCGGTTCAGCTCAAGGGAAAGTGTTCTCCGAGAGGAGTCAGTTTTAGGAGAACAGCTCTCTGATGATCTTTCCTCCATTTGCAATTTTCATTGGCCGCCCATTCTTGCTGGTGAATGTGGTTTCCAACGAAATTCCTAACGCTCGGCAAACGGTCGCCATCACGTCTTGCGAGGAATAGGGTTCTGTGTCCACGCCCGTGCCATCCGCGTTCGTCGAACCGACAGCGATGCCACCTTGCATGCCGGCTCCGCCCATGACGACGCTCCACGCTCGAGCCCAGTGATCGCGGCCCGAATTCCCGTTAATGCGCGGTGTTCTGCTGAATTCACCCATCCAGACAACGGCGGTGTCCTGCAAGATCTCACGCTGTTCAAGGTCTTCGAGTAACGCTGACATTGCGCGATCCAGAGTCGGGAGCTTGTCGTCCTGAAGGGTAGGGAAAATGTTGTTGTGGTTGTCCCATCCACCGAGATCAACTTCGACAAACGGCACACCAGCCTCAACCAGCCGGCGAGCCATTAGGCAACCGCGGCCGAAGTTGTTCGTCCCGTATCTTTCTTGAACACTTTGCGGTTCCTGACGCACTTTGAAAGCATTCATTTGTTCGCTTGTCATGAGACTCAGCGTTTTGTTGAGAACCTTGGCGTGATCGGTTGCAGCTGATCCTCGTGCTTGCTCAATAAAGCCTTTTTCGACAAGACTCAAAGTTTGCATCCGCCGCAGAAGACGGTCTTGGTCGAGTCCCATCTTCAGGTTCTTGATGTCACCGTTTGAATTAACAACAAACGGAGCCCAAGTCATTCCTAGAAACCCCGGTCCGACACTACCGCCGCCCACCGCCACAAATGGTGGAATCTCCAAATCGGGACGCTGTTCCAAAAGCTCATGCGAAATCACTGAGCCGTAACTTGGATGCTCAACGTTAGGATTAGGAGCGTAGCCAGTGTGCATAAAGTAACGCCCGCGACTGTGGTCTGCTTCACGAGTGCTCATCGAGCGGACGATTGCAAGGTTGTGCATTTGCCTTGCGATCATTGGAAGATGCTCGCAAATCTGCACGTCCCCGCTTGTTGAGATCGGATTGAACGGACCTCCGGTCGCGGCACCGGGCTTGAGGTCCCACAAATCGATTGTCGACGGACCACCGCCCATCCAAAGCAATATCGCGGACTTGCGCCGTTGTTTTAAATCGGCGGCGTTTGCATGTAGCGCATTGGTGAGTGACATGGCGGGAAGAGCCACAGCCGATGCGCCTGCAAGGTGACGCATAAAGTGACGGCGTGACATCCCGCGAGGAACGATTCGATTCATGATGATCTCGTTTTTAGTGATTGAGAATGAATTCGTTGCTGTTAAGTAATGCCCACCAAAGATCTTGGAGCGTGTCCTTTTCGTTCCACTTGGAAAGTTGTCGCAACTGTTCGACGGACTTTCTCTCTTGTCGGGTCGGCATTCGAGAGAACGCAGCAAGGTAAAGCTGATTGACTTTTCGCGTGAACTTTTCATCGGTCTCTAGGACCGAATGTAAAAAGCTACCTCGACTGGCGTCTGTGGCTTTCTTGATCAAGTCGCCGTTGAACATCATCAATGTCTGCGGGATCGTGCCGTCGAAAGTCGTTGACTCATCACCTTCGTCGGTACCGAATGCCTTGGAGAACTGGTCGAGCCATTCTTGGCGAGTCTGCTCTCGTTTTTCATTGCTCTTGTCGCCTGCGGCATCGGCACGAGTGGCAACAAGCAACGATTCGTAAAGCTGTTCTGCGGTCATCTGGCGAACGTAGAAGTGTGAAAACTTTGGCGATTCACCCAGAGTCGGATCGTCCATTGCGTTTTCTGCCGTCATTCGGCTCGACAGAGAATACGCCTCCGACAATGCGATCCAGGACATCAGCTGCTTCAGATCGTAGCTGTGCGTACGGAATTCACGACCTAAATAGTCCAGAAGTTCGGGGTGGGATGGAGCATTGTGCGGCCCCATGTCGTCGATAGGCTTTGTAAATCCATAACCCAGAAAGTGAGCCCACATACGATTTGCGATTGCTAACGGCAACAGGTCCGATTTAGTAACGAGAGCCGCAAGTTTCGCTCGCCGATTGATATCGGAAAGGTAGCCGCTTGGATTTATCGTCGTGCCATCGACGAATTTGGGAATCGCTGCTTCAAGCTTTCCGTTTCGCAATTCGTAAAAGATCCTTCCCTCCTCAGGACGGAGTGGCCGATCCTCGCCAGCGAAATCTTGATCGGTTAGCTGGACGTAACTGACATCGTTCGTGCCGCTTTGAAATCGCCTGAGTGCCACGGTCTGACGAAAGAAGGAATTCATCTGCCAGTATTGATTCTGTTTCCATTCATTGAATGGATGGTTGTGGCATTGCGTGCATTGCACTTGAAGCCCAAGAAATATGCGTGACGTGTGCGCTGTCGCCTGTGAAGCCTTTTCGTCTAACTTGCCGCAAAGAAAGTTGACGGCTCCGTTGAAGTTTTCTGAATTGGGTGAACTATCGCCGGTTGCCGAGATTAGCTCGTGGACCATCGTGTCGTATGGCTTGTTGGTCGCGAAACAGGCACGAAGGTAGATCTGCATTCCGCGTCGGCTCGTTACAGAGTTGCGTTCTTGGCCACCGGTTCGACCAATCAGAATGTTGGTCCAGATCGTTGACCAGTTGCGAATGTAATCTTGCGCGTATTCCTTTTCGTACAGAAGCTCGTGCACCAGTTCAGCGTTTTTGTTTGCATCCCTGCTTACTGCAAATTGCTGTGCTTCAGATTCGGTTGGGATTCGGCCAAGGATGTCGAGAAACAACCGGCGACAGAACTCTTCGTCCGTTGCTGTCTTGGATGGAGTGATCTCGAAATCTGTCCAAACGGCCTGGACTCGCCGATTTATTTGATCTACTTGGGGCGGGAGAGACTTGGCCGCTTCGCGAGCACTTGCAACGCACGAAAGTGCACAGACAAAAAAATAGAACAAGCTTCTAGTTAGGCGAAAGTGCATACCAGCAAGAACAAACGGGGTCTGACAAGAAAGCTGTTCCATACATCTGTTTACAGAGCGATCATCAGAATCCAATGTACTCATTGGCTGCGGGCGTCGGCGGGGACTCGTTCCCGGTGGATGCATTTTTCGATGCGAGCCGATCCTTTCAGTGTCAAAAACGATCTAAACAGAAAACGTGGATCGGCAGCAAAAACATTCCTGTTTTGGCGAGGTATCGCAGAATCTGGCGGTCATTTCAGCCGACAAGAAGACGCTGGAGAGTGTTGCAAAAAAGAGCAGTTAACTGCATGTGTTGCAAAATGACACAGTCAAAATAAAACAGGCGACCTGAAACTTGCATTTCAGCTCGCCTGCTACCTTTGCGGAGATCGCCAAGACGATCGTCCCTCGGGGTGCCTCAAATCTCTGTTCTTGCCTCGATTCTCTGCAAATCCCGAGTTTTTCCGCTATTCCGATCAGAGGTCCTCTTCTAAACCGACCCCGGCAAAAATGCCACTTCTCAACTCCGGCCCCGGCAATGATCTCTGATTATGTTTTATGCATAGTGCATGCGTCGTGCCAAAACAAAAAATAATCAGCAGGTCTGGTTGTCTCACCTGTTTTTCGGCTTCCTGAATGCCCTAGACACAGGATGGTTTGGGTTGCGACGAGTGAATCGGATGACTCGATGAACAAGGCTGACAACTACCAGGACGACGACAGGAGCCGCGAGCGAAAAAATCACGAAAACGCTCCGAGTGCTCGTGCTGCCCGTTTCTTCGGATTTGTATGCGTAGCGGGCTCCAGCCGCAGTAATGGCGCAAACGAGCGTCAGCATCATCAGGGACCACAGGCCGTTAACTCGGAATTGTCGACGCTTATGCATTGCAAGTTATCTATTGCTGTGGAATCGCTCAATTATTCCGTGTGTCCTGACGATGACAGTTATACGGGATAATCGTCCACGCTAGCGGAATGTCACGACGCTCGAAAGTCTAGTCCGCAGAGCATGGCAGACCACGAACACGAGAGTCAAAGAAATGAA
>JAGQPC010000230.1 GCA_020426925.1 Planctomycetales bacterium
CGATGGCTATTTGGCAACGTTCGACCTGGATGAGTACCGTGCGGTCAAAGGCGGAGTCGCGAAGAAACTCTACCGCTATACGAACAAACGACTTTGGAAGCGGCACCGATTCACAATCGGCCTTAGATCGCTTGCAGAAGAAAAGCTGGGCTTCAAGCAAGGGCAGTTTGAATCCGAGTTGGCTCGTTCACTCGCCGCGCCAGTTGCGGAGCTGCAGCGATTTGGAATCGTCTGCGTGATCAAGCAACACGGCAGAATGAAACAGGTCCACATCGCGAAGAAAATGAAGCGAAAGGAGGCAAAAGAACCGTCGGCCCCTGTTCCTTCTCTGGCAAAAAAACTCCTAGACCGTGGCGTCGACAACGCGGTCGAATTGGTGCAGCGATTTGATGCCGAGAGAATACGAGATCAGATAGAGAACTTCGACGATCGCACGAAGAACGGAAATGACGTGGGGCCCGGTTGGTTGCGGTGTGCTGTTGAGAACGGCTACGGTTTTCGCAAGGGATTCAAACCGTCGCGAATCGTTGCGGAGGAACAGAAAGTCAAATCAGAAAAACGGCGCAAAGCAGTCGCTGACAGAGCAAGAGAAGATGCTGAGCTGAAGACGCAGCAGGCCGCCGACGAGGAGGCGTTTGCAGAGTTTCTTAAGTTTCGGAATTCCCTAAGCGAAAATCGACGTCAAGAATTGGAGGATGAAGCCCTGTCGAAGTGCAGTGAGTTTGAGCGAAACTGTGTTGTGAAAGCTCGCCGCAACGACGAAATCGGGATGTTCCATCAATTGCTGTGGGAGCAGTACATCATCCCGACACTCGCAGAAGATTGAACCTCCGGAACTGGCAGCGAGTCGCCAAAATATTGGAATTCTCGTCCGACCCAACTGCGTAAGGACACGCCCAGGTCACGAAATGCGCCTATTTCCCGAAGGATTCAGAGTGTCGTCGTGATGACAAAGTTGGATTGCAGGCCATTTGCTGGCTCGATAGATTGAACTATTGAACTGATACTTACTGAAATTGGAATGTGGGCCGGACCGGAGTTAACAAGACATGAAGACAAAGACGCTCGTACTAACGGCACTTGTGGCTGTCGCCATCAATTCACCGGCCTTCGCGCACCCCAACCACGCCCTGCCAACGGGTAGCGGGTTCCAGGCAGGATTTGCACATCCTTGGTTCGGTCTCGATCATCTCTTGGCGATGATAGCCATTGGCCTGCTGAGCGTTCGCATCGGAGGAGCTGCAATTTGGGTGCTGCCGTTTTCCTTTCTCGGCTTTTTGGCGGTGGGAGGCGCTTTTGGAATGGCGGGGCTTGATCTCCAGGTCGTTGAAATGGGAATTGCCATGTCCGTCGTCATTCTTGGAGCGTCCCTAGCGGCGGGCAAAAGGTATCCCATGATTGCTTCAGCGATTGCGATCGGCGGAATGGGGCTACTGCATGGTCACGCTCACGGAACGGAAATGCCAGTCATGGCAACTCCGGCTCTGTACGCTCTCGGATTTGTTGCCGCCACAGCGTTACTTCACGTTCTCGGAATTACTGCTGGAAAGTGGTTAACTCAAACTGAGCGTCGAATCGTGATGCTCCGCTTTTCCGGGGCCGCGATCTCATTTACGGGTGCCGGACTGCTGATTGGTGCGTTTTGATCGCAGGCACAGTATCTAGAGCTTTTCCGTAATCGGGATTAACCGTCTTGGCGAACTTGATCGCCGGGTGGTCTGCCGGTAAATCGGACAGTAAATACGGGACCCCGGCTTCGTGCTCTTGTTCCAAACGTTTCGCCATTCCCCTTAGGTAGTTTATAAAGTCTTCTTCCTTCTTGGTGAGCCGTTGGCCCTTGAATATCAGAATCAGGGCGTTCTCAGAAAAGGGAATTTCATACCCGGTGGGCGTGTTTGGTGCGAAGTGGAACAACGTTCCTGGCTTCATTACCTGGCGCCGGCCGGCACTGCACAGGACCCACTGCCCTCGCACCGTGAAGATGATGCTCTCGTTACTGTGAGGATGTTCTTCGCAGTACATGCCTGCCGGCATGTCGATGAAATGGGCCTGACAGTCATTGCCCAGAAGCAGCGGACCTATCTCACCTTCGAGTGTCGCGACGCCTGTGGTTTGGCGCTTATCAGTGATGTTCTCGATAATCTGGATGCCAGGAGCAAGATACAGCCTCTCCGGTGTGAATTCCGTCTTGGAATCAATTTCGCTCTGCTCCGTGGCTCTGACCGTCAACTCTCCCGCTTCGACATTCGCCGGCAGCTTCGATGAGGGAGCAAAGCCTAAGGTATCGTCAAGCCATGTGACGATTTCACGATAAAGCTGCGGCGAGTACGCTCGGTTGAAGCTCTCAAGGCTGTAACGTTCTCGCAAGCGTTGCTGCTCGTCAGCGGGACTAAGTTGAAAGCTGTGATCACAACCGGGAACTAAAACACACGTGCAATTGTGATTGCCCGAGTTCCGCAAGATGCTGACGATGCGGGCCGCATGGTCAGGAGGTACGTTGAGATCATACTCGCCGCTTAGCGCGAGTGCCGGTGACTTGATGAAGCGGAACATCTCATCAGGTGGCATGTCCAATTCTTCTTTTCGACGAGTGGTTCCGACGGTCTGCTTGAAATCTCCGTCGCTGATTTCGTAAGTAGAGTCGCCAGTTGATGCGGCATCGAACATCTCGTGATACGTTCTGCCTAACGCAAGTTCGGACTGATGCCCATTTACGGCGAACTCTTTCCATTCCGGGCTTGAATTGGCAAGGCGGACCAGTCGAGCGAAATTGTACTCGTAGATCGCTGGCCCAGAATCACAATGCCCACCCAGGAACAGATAGGCATCAGCCTGCACTCCACGTTTGGCAGCAAGGCACGCGAGGTAGGCACCTGCACTTTCGCCCGCCACAACCACCTTATTCCCATGTACCTGTTCGCGAGCATACTCAATGACAGCTTCAGCCAGTTGCGACTCATTAAGGTAAGTCCCTTCCCAGCCGTGCAACGCCTTGGTCTTACCAAAGCCAACTTTGTCGTACCGAATGCTCGAATAGCCTTTGAGTGCCAAGGCCTGGGCGAGTCGTTTCATCGCATCTCGGTTTGGCGCACCCTCACGACGAAATCCACCGTCTCTCGTCTGGGAGAGTGTACCGCCAACCAGCACGACGCACGCATCCTTGCTAGTCTCAGCATGTTCTGGGGCTGTTACTGTGGCGCCGATTTCGGCTAAATCGCACGCAATGAGGACTCCCCGCTCAGTGAATTCGTGCCCCAGGCCACGATTCGAGATGATAGCCGTGACTAGTACAACGACGATGACACGAAAAGGAAACATGAACAATCCAATTCCAACAATTGAGAACACAACCTTCGCCACGAGAGTCATATTCAAATGCCGGACTCATCGCAGGTTACTTACTGATGGGATTACTTCTCGCCTAGTGGCACATCGCGAAACTGCTCGTGACACGCTTTGCAGTTCGCAGAAATGCGAGTCGAAAAACGCCCAATTGACTCCGGGCGTTCCGACGATGCCGACGCCCCTTGCCATTGACGAAGCGCGTCCTCAAGCCCTTGTGCCGCCTCTTCAGATTCTCGCAATAACCGCGTGAATTCATCCGGCTTCTGGCCGACATCCGCGGTGCGCAATAATTCCGCAAAATGCTCTTTCATCAAGAGAGCTTCGTGCGCTGGGTCCAAATCAGGGTGCTCCGGCGGAGACCGCCATCCAGCCGCTGCAACAAGCTTCAAATGGTCGTTCGTATGCTCCATCGCCACCATGGCTTCCGCGAGCGGAGGAATCTCGGAGGTCTCTGGAAACTCGACCTTGAGTTCGTCAAGCAAAGCATCTTCAAGCGGCTTCACTTTACGCGCCGACTCGAACAGACCGCGGTAATTCGGGCTCGTTCCTGCAAGTTCGAGAATTGACACGCTCTGGGATGCAGGAATCAGCCCCGCCGCCACGCACGCCACGCTTGCAGCGGCCGGACTACGGTGTTTTCCGTGATGGCAGTGGATGTAAATCGGACCATCAAGGTCTCGAACCGCTTTTGCTAATTCCTTCACACGGCTATCCGGAACTCCATCGTAGCCGTGCGGAAGATGCACGTACCGGAGTCCATACTTAGCCGCTGTCTGCACATCCGGCTTCATGCCATCGACACTGATAATGGTCTTCACGCCGAGCGACTGCAATTCTTCGAACGCCTCATCATCTTCGGGCAGCCCTCCAGAAATGACCTTGGAGTGTATTTGCACTGCATTCGGTAGATGCTTGGCGTCGATTCGATGAGGTGTAGTTTGTTGCCCCCTCGCGGCTATTGCCGAAGGGCGCTCCCCAGCGCGCTTTGTCGGCTGCTCGGTGTCCGCCTGAGAACAGCCAAGCAGCAAGACGGAAAGGATAAAGAACCTCGACACGGATGCTCCAATCGCAAAATGCCTTACGGCCACCTACGTTTCGGAGGCTAGGCACCTGGATTAGCGATCCCGATGACGCCGAAGCCTATTCTTCCACCGGCATTTCCTGTTGGTTGCCCACCGTCGTCTGGCAAGGCGTGAATCACAATTGCCCTTCCCAGAATTGCCCGCTCGGATGCGATCGAGATATTGTCGACGGTCAATTCAAAGGACGCCTTGCCTTTTGCATCTGCCTTGAGGTTTCCCAAGTCTCCGGCATGTCGGTTCTTCGCCGGGGGCAAGCCGTGAGGTGTATTGCCCGGATTGAAGTGACCGCCGGCGCTTTTGCCGGATAGATCTGTAATGTCACCGAACTCGTGAATATGGATCGCGTGCTCTTGACCTGGCTTCAAGCCGGAAACAGACGCTGTGATCTTTACCTTGCCATCATCCATCGCTTGGAACTTGACCACACCTCGGCATTCACTTCCCTCGGTTGGAACGACTACACAAATCGCTTTGGTCGGTGAAATGTCGGCGGCGTGCACCGGAAGAGCCAGGAACGCGCTCAGTATCATGATTAAAGTTAATGCACTCGCCAGGTTTTTGACTGGATTCATCTTCTTGGTTCCCTTCGTTTCTGTTCAACGGATGACGTTCTTCGTGACGAAAGTTGCTGCTCGACTCGTAAGTCTTGGGCAACTACGACTTTACGACTAAGATTATATGGTCGCGCGCTCCCACCCGCAAACAACACCGATCATTTCCGGTCTAGCCTGAACAGAACATTGAAATGACTCATCGTCGAAGCATCTTGGCGAGAAAACGAACAGAGTAGCTACCGTCCCGAGTGCAATCCCATTTTCTGGACGCTGAATCAGTTCACATCGTCTCGACGTGCGCAAGGACCAACCGACCGACAACGTCGCGTGCACATGACGGCATAGGCCACCCCTCATTGGTCAAATCGGTGCGGGACACGACTGAAACGATGGCGGCTTCTCTCCAAGAATTGCTCCGGTACCATAGTGCGCGTAGATCAGGCAAATCGAAACGCCAAGGAGACACGACGATGGGACGCATCTCGGACGACCGAATGGAGAGAGCCCTAGAACAACTCAAGACGATTTCTGACGAAGACTATGCGAAGGTGAAAGGCCTTGCCGGACTAGTCAAGTCGCCAAGGAGTTTCATCTTCAAGACTCACGATGATTACGGAATGGAGTG
>JAGQPC010000231.1 GCA_020426925.1 Planctomycetales bacterium
AATGGGTGGCTGGTGGTCGAGCGTGAGCGAGCCCCCAGCGTCGAATTCCGGGGGCTCGCTCACGCCAGAACCCAGCCACCCACGAAAGCTGTGCAACAGCGATGGCAAGTCGAATGAAAGTCCCCCATGAAGAATCTACCGCAGTTCGTCGTCGCGTTTCTAATCGCCGTGGCATCCGAGTCGTTGTTCGCCACGGAGCCGCCAATCACAGCGATTACGTTTTCGCCAGATGCGACGTCCGTGGTAACAACGAGTCAATCCGGAATCCGCGTGCATCGCTGGCCCGATTTAGAAGTCCAGCAAACGATCAAGCCTTCCGCTGCGAACCTTCACGCCATTGCGTTTTCACCGGATGGCACAAAGCTCGCCGTTGGTGGAGGAAATCCATCCGAGATCGGTCTTGTCGAAGTGTTCTTTTGGCCGGATGGCAAAACGATCGCGACATTTGATGGGCACGAAGATTCGGTTCGCAGTGTCGTGTGGAAGAATGATCAGAGTTTGTTTTCGACAAGCATTGACCGAGAAATCAAGCTGTGGCAACTGGACAAAGCGGATGCTCTCGCAACGCTCAGTGGCCATTCGCGAAGTGTGAATGCGGCTTGCTTCACGGACGATGGCAAAGTCCTTGTGACAGCCGGCGATGATCAATCGGTACGAGTTTGGACTGCCGAATCGGGAACGCTTATTCGCAGTTTGACTCAGCACACAAAACCCGTGCACGCACTCGCAATGCGTCCAGCGCACACTGGATTGCCTATGCTCGCGTCGGCCAGCGCGGATCGAACGATTCGCTTTTGGCAGCCGACGATCGGTCGCATGGTCCGCTACATTCGATTGCCTTCCGAGCCGCTCGATATCGCCTGGACGCCTGACGGATCGTTACTGGTCGCCGCCTGTGAGGACGGAAGCGTTCGAATCATCGACCCGATCGAGGTCGCAATCAAACACGTCGACCACGCAATCGACGGCTGGGCGTATTCGGTCGCGGTGCATCCGACCGAAAACGTCGCATTGGCCGGAGGAACAAACGGGCAGATCCGCCGCATTCAAATTCCAACGGCGGCTGAACCATCGAAGTAACGTTTGACGCAATAGTCAGTCGAGCGCTCCTGATCCTGAACGTGTTACCAACCTGCGTCTGTGTCACACTCGCGTTCGTTCCGTGGGTGAACGGACATGGGCATTCTTTTTTGATGATGTGGATGGCCAATCGGACACTTTTCGGTAGTCTGGAAGAAAATCAGTCGCGACGATCTGATCAAAGAATGCGTGTCAGAACGATTGTACATGGGAGCACAAATGGCCGACCGTAAGGCTAACCATCGCAGGCAAATCGGCTTTCAGTCATTGGAATCGCGTTGCCTGCTCGCTGGGAACGGGTCCGTGTCCCATTATGTCGACGCGGCAGAACTGGAACGTACGCTCGAACTATTTGCATTCGATGTCGACAATGACGGCGATAGCGATTTGATCACGAGCGGTTTGCAAATTACATGGAAGGAAAACCTCGGGGTTAATTCCGGTGAGTTTGCCCGCTCAAGACCGATTGGCAACAGCACCAACTTTGCCAGAGTTGTCGCTATCGATTTGGATTCAGACGGAGACAAAGATCTGCTATTCACAGAAACTGAGTCGCCGGCGAAGACAACTGTATTTTGGGTGGAAAACTTAGATAACGGCGCTGCTTTCTCGAATCCATACAGAGTGATCGAAGTCGAAGGGAAACGACGGTTGACCATCGATGACATCGACGAAGACGGCCGATTCGACGAGGTTGTCCTGAGCGAGCGAGGTAACAGCTGGGAGCTCGAATTCTCGACTGCCAGTCGAGTCGCTAACCTGCGCGCCCTGGAAGACACATTTGTTCCCAGATTCCACACCGTGGTTCACGACATGAATGGTGACTCGATCGACGACGCAATGGTGGGAGCGTCAATCTATCGGATAGATTGGCACCCTGCTCTTGGCATCAGAGGTTCAGAATCGGATGTCATTCCTGTAGTTGGCGTACAAGTCGACTTTGACAGGGATGGAGACTTAGACTTGGTTAGCAGCACTTCTGTACTCCTCAACGACGGCTCGGGAAAGTTCACCAAAACTGCCGCGATTCCTTCGACCGACTTCTGCGAAATCGCAGATTCGTTTTCGCTGGGAGTCTTTGACGTAAACGCCGACGGATCGCTCGACGTCGTATCCAAATGCTTTACCGGCGGCGGTGACAACTTCGTTGGAGCAGAGGTCGCTCTTAACCAGAATGGTCGGTTTGTAGTCGGAACGTCGGTGGTATCAGCGCACAATCTGGCGTCTGTATTCGCTGATTTCAATGGAGACGGAATGACCGATCTCATCTACAGCGAGAATCCAAACGACCACCGTTTGTTTTTCCGTGATGCATTGGGCGATGCGCGACCTATTACCAGCGAGTTAGCCAACGCAACGTTTCGCCTCAAGGATCTTGACGGAGACGGCGATCTGGATGTTATCGTTCGTTCACGTCTTGAACAGCGGGTTTGGCGGAATGATCCATATATCGCGTGGTACGAAAACCTAGGCCAAAACGAATTTGGTCCTCGCCAGACTGTCGTATCAATCGGCAGCGTAATCGTCGAATTCAGTTTCCTGAATGGAGACATTGGAGACCTGGATGGTGACGGGCTGATCGACGCAGTTGTTCTCGACGACGCCGGCGATTTGACGTGGCACCGCAGCCGAACCGGTGAGGATGTTGAGTTGCATCTGCTTGCACAACAGACTGCGGGCACCGTCGTCCTGCACGATCACGACAAGGACGGCGATCAAGACATCGTCCTGATCGATCGCGACGTCGTTCGCATGTTTCGCAACACCGGAAACGCAGAAGGTTTTGAGGAAATCGAACTCGCCCGTAGCCCCAACGTCAGTCAACAACTTGAATGGGTTCTGTTGACCGACTTACCTGAAGTGAGCGGCGACTTGGATGGCGACGGCGATCTGGATCACGTCTCCGGGCCAGGATTCACTGTGCATGAAACTCGCCCTATCGGCGATGCCAATGGCGATGGACGATTTGACTCAAGCGATTTGGTCGCCGTCTTCCAGGCAGGCAAATACAACGACAAGATCGCGGGAAACACCAGTTTTACAGAAGGCGATTGGAATAACGACGGCGATTTCGACTCGGCCGATCTGGTCCTCGCATTTCAAAGCGGACTCTATGACCGTGGCGACTCGCCAGCGAAGTAAATGGCTGACTCGCCAAAACCGTTCAATCGTCTCGTAGTCGTCCGGCCGTACGCACCAGCCACCAAGCGGTGAACTGAAGAGCTAAGTAGCCAAAGCAAACAACGGCGATTACGACGCAGATAGATGAACGCTGCCGAGCTGCCATGTAGGTCGACATGGCTCCTATCAGTGTCGACAAAATCCAAAGTCCCGGAACTCGCTCGCGAAACTCCGCGTCAACTTGCTGAGACGACGCATCGGCGGGCACGAAATTCGGATCCACAGTTCCCGACATGTCCGCTCCGCAATTCCAACACTGGCGAAATCGATTTTCGACCAGCTCGTGACAAACTGAACATTCCCAGTGTTGTGATGAAGCCATTAGGAGCTGCCGAAAATCTTGATGATCTGCTTGCCGCGATAATCAAAAATGTGTTTTAGTGTTCGCGACACAAACAGAAATTTCGCGAATTCGCCGACAGGTCCCCACGGTATCTGGTAATCGACGTTGTCGGTTATCTCCGTCCCACCATCGACCGAACGAAAACTATGAGTGTGAATCCATTTGGCGTACGGGCCAACTACCTGCGTGTCGACGAATCTAGTCGGCGGTTCGTAGGTCTCGATGAGCGTACGCCATTTCATCGGAATTCCAAACAGTCGAATCCGATAGTCAATCAGCGTGCCGGCCTGCATGATGATCGGTGGAGGGGTCAGAATTCGAAACCCAACAGATGCCGGTGTGATGCGTTCCAGATTCATCGCGTCTGAGAAGAACGCGAACACCTCGTCGATCGGTCGCGAAAGTACGATTTGCCGTCGCAAGGAATGCGTTCGAACTGAAAACACGTCGTTATTCCTGTTGCCTATGAAAAATCTTGGCCATATCTGACTTATCGAACCGCAGGGATGCAGCAATCTTAACGTCAACGTTCACTGACCAACAAAAACCCCAAAGTGACGGTTGAGCTGCCGT
The DNA here is from genome assembly GCA_020426925.1 of Planctomycetales bacterium. Classification (GTDB taxonomy): domain Bacteria; phylum Planctomycetota; class Planctomycetia; order Pirellulales; family Pirellulaceae; genus JAGQPC01. The sequence continues at coordinate 4,178 of JAGQPC010000231.1, forward strand.
ATATGGTTGTGTAGTTTCTGCATCTCACCCACACTACCGGACGTTAAGATCTAAAGACTCGGGAACATGAGCAGAATAAAACGGCGTGCATTTCAACCGGAGCCATTGGAATCACGCCTGTTAATGGATGCGAGCGCCGACCTGGCGCCGCACGACTCGTCTGATTTTGTCTTCATTCAATCGGCTGACATTGCTGGCGACACTTTTGGGCGAGCCCGCGATTTGGGAACGCTCCAATCGAGCATGACGTTCGTAGATCGCGTCGGGAGCTCGGACTCTGCCGACGTATTCCGGTTTGCTGTTGATGGTTCTGTCGGCTTTTCAGCGACATTGGATCGGCTCACGGCCAACATCGATTTGTACGTCTTCAATACAAGCGGTGAAAGGATTGCTCGTGACACCAGGGAAGGCACAGCGAGTGAACGCGTTTCTCTAACGCTTGGCTCTGGCGACTACTATATCCTGCTGCTGCCACGCGGCAACGCAGAAGGCGGCTACCGACTGCAACTGGGCTTAAAAACGACATCAACGCCGACCGCGCAAATTGTTGCCTCCGCGCCCACGTCCGGTGATGCTGGCGACACATTCCGCCGTGCGACGAATATTGGAAGTTTGACGGCGACGACTACCAGATCGGAATCGGTCGGCGTTGAAGACAAGGCCGACGTGATTCGGTTCCAACTTTCGACACGGGCGAACGTGACCGTAACCCTCGGCAACCTCACGAACGATGCCGACGTTTTCATCTTCGATTCGACCGGCCAAATCGTCGGACGCGATTCCCAGCAAGGCCGAACGACAGAACAAATCAGCGAATCATTGGTGGCCGGCGAGTACTACGTCTTGGTCTTGCCACGAACCAGCAGCACTGTTAACTACCAGCTGGTCATTCGCAATCTTGCAAGTAGAACGCCTGTTCCACAATCGCCCCCAACGGCCGCTCAATTGCCGGTTCCACTTCCCAACGTTGCTAACGAGGGAGGATCAACTCACTGGAACGTCAACGCCGTGAATGCTCCGGAAGCATGGAATGCCGGTTTCCGAGGGCAAGGAATTGTCGTGGCGATTTTGGACACTGGCGTCGACCGAACGCATCCAGACTTGGTCCAAAACATTTGGCGCAATCCTGATGAGCGACCAGGCGATGGCATCGACAATGATCATAATGGCTATGTCGACGACGCGTGGGGCTGGAGCTTCGTCCGCGGCAACAACAACGTGTTCGACCACAACGGACACGGAACGCACGTTGCAGGAATCGTAGGTGCCAGTCGCAATGGAACGGGAGCTACAGGAATTGCTCCAAGCGTGAAGTTAATGCCTGTCGCAGTAATGGATTCCAGCGGTTACGGGCGCACGTCGAATGTGGCGCGAGGAATACGTTACGCTGTCGACAATGGCGCCGACGTTATTAATCTCAGTTTCCTGGGAACATACAGCCGAGACATTTTCTCTGCGCTGCAATACGCGGCGAACAAGAATGTCTTAGTGGCAGTCGCCGCAGGGAATTCAAACTGGGCCACTCCAACATATCCAGCTCGCCACAGCAGCCAGCTTTCAAACGTGATTTCGGTTGGAGCTCATTCCGCCAATTACGTCCGAAGCTCGTTCAGCAACCGAGTGGGCAATAGTGGTGCGGTGCAAGTTGATGCACCAGGTCAAAGTATCTACGGCACCGTGTTGGGAGGTCGCTATTCGTACTACAAAGGAACCAGCATGGCCACGCCGCACGTTTCCGGCATTGCGGCGTTGGCGCTCTCCGCAAATCCAAATCTGACGGCAGCTCAACTGCGAAATTACATCTTGCAGGGAGCGACTCGTCGCGTCGTTGGATCTGACAGTCGAGGCGCCGTGAACGCGGCGATCACGGTACCGTTGGCACGCAACCATCGGGCAAGTGCTCGGGCCGACTTCGTACCAAGCGTTACCGATAGTTCGCTGATCGTAACTCAGTCGGACAGTCGACTGAACAGTGACGAAGGTCGAGTCGTAATCGCAGCAGCCAGCAACGACGAAGTTCGAGCTCGCCAACTGACTCGGCAGGAACGCACCGATTCGATCTTTGTCGACGCGGCCAATCCAAGCACTCGCAAGTCTCGCCCAAGCATTCTCGCAGCCGCGACCATCGATCAGGTTTTCGTCCGTGGCGTAAGCTTCTAGCTTGCGTTCAGTCTGATACTCAACGCTTTCCACGCCGCCCGAGTGACCGAATAGGCTCGGAAGTTGCTTGGGTCCAACAAAAACAATCGCAAGCTGGAAGCTTACGCCACGTGGATCTCAGCACGACTGCAACACTAAAAGAAACACGACGATCAGTAGAAAACCGGCGACCCAAACCCACAGAGGCGGCGCGTCGCCATCGTTGTAACCTGGTTCTGGCATGGTTAACTCCTTCGCCTCCAGCGCTCGTAGCAGATAATGTGCCCACCTCATTGTAGCAAACACGTTAACGAATGAGTTGCACACAAACGCCCGGTCGTTGCATTGCCTGGTCTCCGGCGCTAACAATTGACGGCTTATTCGTCGACTGCGAACCGCGCACTTGACTTTAGCGTGTGCTTGAGAACATAGTGGCGTTCGACTCTATTCCGAATCGACGCGCCGAGGCAAACTATGAAACAGTTTCCGCTTCACTTTGTTTTTGTTTTTCTAATCACTGCTTTTCATTGGTGCTCGTCTTGTAGCGGAGAAATCAAGAACGTCGTTTTCATCCTGAGCGACGATCACCGCTACGACTTCATGGGTTTCATGGACGAGTCGCCGAAGTTTTTGGAAACGCCAAATCTGGATCGGATGGCCAAAGGCGGAGCACACTTGAAGAATGCGTTCGTGACGACATCGCTGTGCTCGCCGAGCCGCGCGTCAATTCTCACGGGAAAGTATATGCACAGCCATCACGTGGTTGACAATCAACGTCCCGTTCCTGCTGGCACGCGTTTCTTTCCCGAATTCCTGCAGTCCGCTGGGATCCAAACAGCTCTGATTGGGAAATGGCACATGGGACACGACAACGACGAGCCTCGGCCAGGTTTCGATCATTGGGTCAGCTTTAAAGGCCAAGGCGAGTACTTCGATCCGACGCTGAACATCAATGGCCAACGCAAATCATTCAAAGGCTACAACGCAGACGTGCTCGCTGATCAAGCGATCCAATGGATTCGTCGTCGCGATGAAAAGCCGTTCTTTCTGTATCTGTCATTCAAAGCGGTCCACTACCCGTTCTTACCAGCCACACGTCATGCTGCCAAATATGCAAACGAACCGATCAACTATCCGGAGACGATGGCGAACTCGGATGAGAACTACCAGACGCAGTCTCGCTGGATTCGCGATCGACGCTACAGCATTCACGGAATCGATCACATGGAAACGGGAGCATTCGACAAAGATCCTGTCCCATCGTTCGACCGGTTGTATCACAGCTATTGCGAGGCCGTGCACAGCCTGGATGAAAATATCGGGCGCGTGCTTCAACAGCTCGAAGCCAAAGGTCTCATGGATTCGACGCTCATCCTATACATGGGAGACAACGGTTTTGCGTTGGGCGAACATGGTTTTTACGACAAACGTGACGCGTTCGAAGAATCGATACGAGTTCCAATGTTGGCGTACGCACCGGGCAACATTAGAGCTGGCTCAACAGTTCCGGAAATGGTACAGAACATCGACGTAGCGGCGACCGTTCTTGACGCACTGCAGGTCGAGAAGCCTAAAAATGTCACGTTTGACGGTTCGTCGTTCTGGCCACTGCTACAAGGGAAAGACATTCCTTGGCGTGACCACATTCTTTACGAATACCACTGGGAATGGAACTTCCCAGCAACTCCAACTCTGTTTGCTATTCGAGGCGAGCGATACAAATTCATCTACTATCACGGCGTTTGGGACCACGATGGATTCTACGATTTGCAAACCGATCCGCACGAACGCCACAATCTGATCAACGTTCCCGCTTATTCGGACCAGATCAACTCAATGAAGAGTCAGCTGTTCGCAGAATTGGCGGAGCTTGGCGGTCTTAACATTCCTGTCCGGCCTCCTGCCGGCGAGCGATTAGGCAATCGTAAACTCCCGCGTTAAATGGCGACTTTGCCCAAGAGTCTAACTCAGCCGCATGCCCCGCGAATTCCACAAGGATTCGCCGGCTGCGCGTTCCCCCGTTGGAAACTTCGCCTAAAATTCTATCGCCAACGTAGGCAGTTTCTTGGGCAAAACCATTTGCACGCTGAGCGACCACGATGATGTCATTTCAATTAACGCGCGGCCGTGTTTGTCAGTTGATTCTACTTTTGGCGTTGATTATCCCGACGTCGGCGACTGCGGAAGACGTTTCTACGTGCAACCGGCTCTGGTCTTGGATGACAAGTTGTTGTCGCAGTTCCGATTTGAAGGCGGATTGTCGCTCGTGTGTTGAAGAGTACTTTGCGAATTACAAGCAACCGGAATACGGACTGCAACTTGAGACCAGTTTCGTCGACGAAGCTCGTGCTGTACTGTTTGTGCACGGATTGAATTCTCGTCCCGAAGATTTGTCGTCACTGGTTCGAGAAACGGAACATGCAGGTTTGGCAACGGCAACGTTTCGGTATCCCAATGATCAAGCGATTTCCGAATCGAGCGAAATGTTTGCAAACGTCTTGAAGCAACTGAGTCACGTCTGCCCAACGACGAAGCTATCGATCGTCACTCATTCCATGGGAGCTTTAGTCGTCCGCGATGCAATCGAGAATCCGTGGTACAAAATCGACAACGTCGATCGCCTGGTCATGCTCGTGCCGCCGAACCACGGCTCTCATCTGGCCAAATATGCGGTTGGACATGACATCTACGAGTATGCCGTTAACGACGCTCGCCGAGACGAATCCGGATTCGTCGTCGGTTCCATTCTGGATGGGCTGTCGGCCGCAACGCGAGACCTCAAGCCAGATTCCGCGTTTCTTCGGCGGTTGAACGCTCGTAGACGACAGGCCGATGTCCGATACACGATTGTGATTGGAACGGATGGCGTGGTCGGGCAAGAGAGACTGTCACGCACTCAAGGCCAGCTTGCTCGCGCGGGCAAGCGGTGTTCGTGGTTTCGTTGTCTATCCAACGAGCTGGAAACGAAGTCCGCCAAGTACGACGAAGTTGTTGACGGATTGGGTGACGGCGTCGTGTCCGTCGCGAGTGCTCGATTGCCCGGCGTCCACGACGTAATTATGGGTGAATTTACGCACGTTGATATTCTCAGCAGCGTTCCAAGTGACGAAGTACAACGAGTGCGTGCCGCAATTCTGACTCGGCTGGTCGATTAGATCACGCGAACACGTGATGTAGTGGATCTTTAGTGCTAAAGATCCCTGCCGGCAGGAAGTTTAGCAACTTCCACTACACGAAGATTAAGCTGACACAGACTTACTTGTCCGTCGAAGCAATATGCGACGGACTAACAGTAGGTCGTACGGTTGGCCTCTGGGCTACATGCGCCGCTCGGCGCAGCAAAACAAGCGAGTCGTTTTTCAGAAAGTAGTTGACGCTGCAAGCAACTTCAGTGCCTACAGGCCAGCGATCCGCAAGTCGGTCGTATTCCGATTTGGTTGTAATAACCGCCGTGTCGGAATTTGTCAGTAGCTCAATAGCTGCGTCTTCCTGATCGGCAGGCAGAAACGGGATGTTCTTGCCTGCGTAGAAAACCCAACTTGGCTCATGAACCGAGTATGACGCTAGTTTGCGTGTGCCTGATTGCAGAATGTCAGGCGCGATAAGCTTCGCGAATTCTTGCTGTTCACTAATCAGCGGTATGGCGTAACCGAAAACTGCGAGCATCGTGAAGACACTGCCTGTTGCGATGGATACAACGTATCGGCTCGACATTGCTAAATGAGCGTTTCGCCAGGCAAGTGCTCCAAACAGCATTGGAATCAGACCGATAAATGCTAAGCCTTGTACGCCGCTGACTTTTGGCGGAAGCAAAAACGCAATGACGACAGTGAGTGCGAAGCCAATGGCAACGAAACTCCCTGCCGCCGCCTTCCGCCAAAGCAATCGCACGTCAGAAGTACCGCGAATGATCCGTTCGATACAGACGCCCGTCAGCAACGCGATCGCCGGATACGTTGGGGTGACGTAGCTGGGCAACTTCGTTTGTGCCAGTGAAAACGCGCCGACGAAAACTCCGGTCCAACACAGCAGAAATACATACTCGACTCGCCATTCGCATCGTCTTGAAAGCGTCTGCCAAACATCAATGCAGATCGGAACCGCGAAAATCGACCATGGAAAAAAACCAACGAGAATCGCAAGCGGGTAAAAGAGCACCGTGCTCCCTGCATGACCCTCCATGGCCGTCGACGCTCGGCCCAGATTGTGCTCGAACAGGAAACTCCGCACCCACTCCCCGTCGGTTTCGACGCTGACTAATACATACCACGGGAACGCAACAAACGCAGCGGCAGTCAACGCCGTTAGAGGCCGCATCGACCATGCGGTCCGAACGAGGTGCGGCGGTGAAAACGGTCGCAATATCTTTCGAGTAGCACTGACGACAGCTTTTCTGTCGCCGTTGGCTGAATCACTCGGTAGGCGCATGATTGCCAAGAACATCCCGATGATAGCCATCGGCAAAACGATTCCGATCGGTCCTTTCGCAAGTACGGCGAGTCCCATGGCCGCGTACAGCAAAATGACTTGAATCCAACGTGACGGCCAGTAGGTAGTGATCTCGCCGCAATCGCGCCCTTCCGGGAATGCCGACCGAACGTAAATCGACATGGCTAATGTGATACAAAAAATTAGCGTTGCGTCTGGCGTTGCTGCGTGAGCCGCGACATTGAACATCAAGGTGGACGACAAAATCACTGCAGCCCAAAACGCCGCACGAGCGTTGAACATGCGGCGCCCCATCGAGTACGTCAGCAGTACCGTACCGACACTCAAGAACGCTGACCAAAACCGGGCGGAGAACTCGCTGATTCCGAACGTGGCATAAGCCGTGATTGTCAGCCAGTACAGAAGCACCGGCTTGTGCGTGCGGAGTTCGCCGTTAAACGTTGGTACGGTCCAATCGCCTCGTTCCAGCATTTCAGCTGCGCATCGCGCGTTACGAGGCTCGTCTCGATCCCACAATTTGGGTTTGCCGAGATTCGTGAAGAACAACGTGCTCGCGAGACACACGATGACCAGTTGATGTTTAGCCGCTTGCATACTCGTACCGTCAGCCGATTTCGCAGAACCGTATACGTTTTGCAGATTTGCAGATATGCCAATCGGCAAGCATCAGGCGGCTGGTTACACCCAGTGGATAACCTGGCCTGTGTCAGGCACGCTGGGCGACACTTCGAAGCTGATATGTGCCGGTAAATCGCAGATTCCGGATTCAGACGGCGCTATCGTCCATTTACAAGGTGCGAGCTAACCCATTAATATATCCGGTTCGAAACACTGCTCCCCTCTAATGAGGCGGTGCAGCTTTTAAGGTTTCTTCAAACGTGATTTGCGTAGTTCACTGCCGTCTGGGCATTGGCATGAACGCAAATCGCGACAGGTCTTCACCCTCCCTCAGGGAGGGTCGGAAACGAGTTTGCGAGTTTCCGGGGAGGGGAGCCAGCAGGTGTTTGCGGCCCCTCCCCGAAGGTTCGTTCCTCACCTTCGACCCTCCCTTAGGGAGGGTGAAGACCCGATTGCTCGGCTCGACTTAAAAGCTGCACGATTTCTGACGGGGTGGGCGACGGAAAGATCGGTTCATGTTTGATTCCCTCCAAAGTGGTCTTACCTCGGCTCTGAAGTCCTTGCGTGGTAAAGGCAAGTTGACCGAGTCGAATATGCGCGATGGCTTGCTGCTTGTCGAGCAATCCCTGCTCGAAGCCGACGTTAGCTACGATGCCGTCAAGCACTTCATGGGCAACGTGACCGAGCAGGCGCTGGGCCAGCGAGTGTTAAATGCGCTCGATCCAAGCCAGCAGCTTGTGGGGATCGTCCACGAACAGCTCGTGGATATCATGGGGCCAGTCGATACGTCGTTACATCTGAAGTCCGGCGGACTGACCGTCATCATGATGTGCGGTCTGCAGGGTTCCGGCAAAACGACGACTTGTGGAAAGCTGTCGAGGCTGCTGAAAAAAGAGGGCAAGCAGCCGATGCTCTGCGCGGCCGACCTTCAGCGGCCCGCGGCAATCGATCAGTTGCACGTGCTTGGCGAACAGCTTGGCGTGCCCGTCTATTCAGATCGTGAAAACAAAGATCCGGTTGCTGTTTGTAATGCGGCGAAGAAGCACGCCACATCGCAAGGCGTGGACGTTCTGATCTTGGACACTGCGGGTCGCTTGGCGATCGATCAAGAGCTGATGGATCAGCTCTGCAAGATTGATCTAAAAGTCTCGCCAGACCAGGTTTACCTCGTCGTCGACGGCATGACCGGGCAAGACGCTGTGAACAGCGCGGCTGCGTTTAACAAGGCGCTGGAGCTAGACGGCGTCGTGATGACGAAGCTGGACGGCGACGCTCGTGGCGGTGCGATTCTGTCCGTCAAGCACGTCACGGGAGTTCCGGTGAAGTTTATCGGTACCGGCGAGCAGCTTGAGTCGCTGGAACCATTTCGGCCGGACGGGATGGCCGGTCGAATTCTGGGCATGGGCGACATCGTCGAGATGGTGCGGACGGCTCAGACTGAATTCGACCAAGAGCAAATGCAAAAGGCGGAGGAGCGACTCCGCAAAGGCGAATTCACGCTCGATGATTTCCGCAAGCAGCTCGAACAGATTGCAAAACCGGGCCTGATGCAAAAAATGCTGGGCCTGATGCCTGGTATGGGCGAGCTGAAAGGAATGCTCGACGACGCCGATGCGGCCAAGGACATGCGGCGGCTGTTTGGAATCATCGACTCGATGACTCCTGCGGAGCGGCGAAATCCAAAACTAATCAGCGCCGATGTGAACCGTCGGCAACGAATTGCGAATGGGTCGGGCGTAAAACATCAGGAAGTAAACGACCTGATCAAGCAATTCGACGCCATGGCTTCGATCATGAAGGATATGGCGGGTAAAGGCGCTGGGGACCGCATGAAAATGGTTCGCGAGCTCCAGCAGGGGGGAATGCTCGACCCTGGGGGAAAGCTCGCAAAGCAAAAAAAGGCTACTGGCAAGCGGCTGACCCCCAAAGAACGGGCAAAGCTGAAAAAGCAGCGCGAGAAGGAACTGCGAAAACGAAAACGAGATCAGAAGAGCTAACAGGCAAAAAAGCGATAGTTAGAGTCGCTATTCGCAAGAAACCCGCTTCTATCGAAAGCGAAAAACACATAAACTTTCGGTTTGGGCTTCGCTCATCCACAAAAAAGGTTTCAGGAGATTTACAAAAGTGGCAGTCAGAATCCGACTAAAGCGAATGGGACGGACGCATCGCCCGTTCTATCGCGTTTGTGCAGTCGATAAACGAGCACCACGCGATGGTCGCGTGATTGAAGAGCTCGGTTTTTACGACCCGATGGTCAGTGAAACGGACGCTCGAGCTCGGCTCAAATCCGACCGAATCGACTATTGGCTTGGCGTCGGAGCCCAGCCAAGCGATAAAGTCAAAGTGCTGATTAAGAAATACGGTTCCAACGGAACACACCTTGAACAGCAAGCCGCTGCACTCGAACGACTGAACATCAAGCCGCAGGCTCCTGAACCGGTAGTTTTTGAACCGCCGAAAAAAGAAGAACCAGCTCCGGCTGCAGAACCAGCGGCGGAAGCTGCAGCTGACGAGCCGGCCGCTGAAACAGCAGAAGCTCCAGCTGATGACGCAGGCGAAGAATCGCCCGGCGAGTAAGCCATGCGATTCGATGTGGTGACTCTGTTCCCAGAAATGTTTCCTGGGTATTTGAGTCAAAGCCTACTGAATAAAGCAATTGAAAACGGGCTTGTTTCAGTAAATCTGCACAATTTAAGAGACTGGACCAAAGATAAACATCAGTCCGTGGACGATCGACCATTTGGCGGCGGACCGGGAATGGTGCTGAAGGTGGACACTACCGTTGAGTGTGTCGAAGCTGTTCAGCGGATGGCCGAGGAGCCCGCTCATGTTGCGGTGTTGACTCCCAGTGGTCGCAAGCTAGACCAGCGAATTGTTGAGGAATTGTCAACCAAGCGACGAATCATGTTGTTGTGCGGTCGATATGAAGGCTTCGATCAGCGAGTTTTCGACATCCTGAAACCGGACGAACTGTCGATCGGAGACTACATAATAAATGGCGGCGAAGTTGCTGCGATGGTCGTCATCGACGCGATTGTTCGCCTGATACCTGGAGTCCTCGGCGACGAACGAAGTAACAAGGAAGATTCGTTCTCGTCGGAAAATCGGATACTTGAGTTCGCTCAGTACACTCGGCCTCGAGAGTACCGCGGACATGAAGTTCCAGAGGTCCTCCTCAGCGGTGACCATCCTCGCATCGCGAGGTGGCGACAAGAGCAAAGTTTGGCGAGAACGAAAGAGCGTCGGTCCGATTTACTGGACACAAATGACGACGGAAACGCCGAGCCAAAATAGTTTAGAGTTTTCTCGTAACGAAGCGATTTAGAATTATGAACAAGCAAGAAATTTTGGACTTGGTTGCCAAACCCAGCATGAAAGACGACCCGCCGGCATTCGAAATCGGCGACACGGTCGATGTGCACACCAAGATTCTGGAAGGCACGAAAGAACGGATTCAAGTCTTCACCGGAACTGTTATCGCCCGGTCAGGTCGTGGAATCGAGGAAACATTCACGGTTCGGCGCATCGTCGCTGGTGAAGGTGTTGAACGAAAGTTCCCGATCCACTCGCCGCGAGTCGATAAAGTTGTTGTCACTCGATCGAGCGTGGTGCGGCGTGCGAAGCTATACTTCCTTCGCGATCGAGTCGGCAAAGCAACTCGCCTGAAAGAACGCCGCCGAAGTTAGTCGGCAATCAAATAGGCACCGAGTACTTGGCTGGGTGCCACTGGCTCAGCCAGTGCTCACAAGTGGAAGAGCGAATGGTGTCAACACTGGCAAAGCCAGTGGCACCCAATTCAAGCCTTAATCCTGGTGCTGGTCTTGCTGCTCTCTGTGAACTCAGCTAGACGAAGAATAATACTTGAAGGGCGGTGATCGAATCACCAGCCCTTTTCTCGTTTGTAGATCAAGCATCGACAGAAGGGCCATAAAATGTCGACCGACCTGAAATCCTACTGTCTGGAAGTAGCACAACGAGCGAAAGCTGCAGCCGCAGAATTGGCCGTGGCAACCGGACAGCAAAAGAACGATTGGCTCTACGAATCAGCCGCTCTCCTACGGTCTAGTGCCGATAGAATCCAAACCGCTAACGCACTCGACCTTGCTGCGGCACCTGGTTTTGGACTGACCGATGCCCAAGTCGACCGGCTGCGGCTGGATGCAGCTCGAATCGATGGAATCGCCTCCGCGCTGGAAGATATCGCAAAGCTGCCCGACCCGATCGGATCCGTGATCGACTCAACCGTCCGGCCAAACGGCCTGGCAATCAACAAAGTACGAGTTCCTCTCGGAGTCGTGTTTTTCATCTACGAATCTCGACCAAACGTGACCGCCGATGCGGCGGCAATTTGCACGAAAAGCGGAAACGCGGTGATCTTGCGAGGTGGCAAAGAAGCATTCCATTCCAGCAGCGCGATTGTGAAGTTACTAAACGAATCGGCGAAGTCGACGCAGTTGCCGGTCGATGCCGTGCAACTGGTTTCGGTTCGAGATCGAGAAGCGGTTGGGCATTTCTTGCAGCTGTCCGATTTCATCGACGTCGCGATCCCTCGTGGTGGCGAAGGGCTGATTCGGCGAGTTTCCGCGGAAGCAAAGATGCCGGTGATCAAGCACTTCGATGGAAACTGCCACGTGTTTGTCGACCGGTCCGCTGATCCAGATATGGCGGAAGCAATCGTCGTCAATTCGAAGTGTCAGCGAATGGGTGTATGTAATGCTTGCGAATCGCTCGTCATCCATTCGGCGGTGGCCGATACGTTGCTGCCTCGGATCGCTAAAGCGTTGACCGACAAAGGAATCGAAATCCGTGGCGACTCGCGAGCACAAGCCATCGTTAGCTCGATCGCACTGGCGACCGACGAAGACTTTCGGACCGAATATCTGGGGCCGACCATTTCGGTAAAAGTGGTCGACAGCGTTCGTGAAGCGATTGACCACATCAACGAATATGGTTCCGGTCACAGCGACGCGATCGTGACCGAAAGTCTCACTGCGGCAAACGAGTTTACAGCGCGAGTCGATAGCTCGGCCGTGTTCGTCAACGCGAGCACGCGTTTCAACGACGGCGGCGAGTTTGGGCTCGGTGCCGAAATAGGCATCAGCACCGATCGCTTCCACGCTCGCGGGCCATGTGGTCTGAACGAACTAACCAGCTACAAATACGTTGTTCACGGAACGGGCCAAATCCGCAGCTGAGACATCTGCATGTTTTCGGAGAAGAAGTGCAGCAACTTCCCAAGGGCAAAGCCCTTTCGCTTGCAATCAAGCATGCGTCTCCAGCAAATCAAATCCGCCAAGGTGACCGCAACGCTTCTGATCGAAGCCGATTCGCTTCCGGGTCGTTGACGAACGAGTGCGTTTTCGTGTCGTACGTCAGCTTTCGATCCAGATAGATCGCGATATTTGCAGCGTGGCAGGCGATGTGAGCATAGCAAGCAGTCTCGGCCGCGGCTCTTGGTTCTGCACGAGTCTTCACGCAGTTGAGGAAATCTCGGACGTGGAATGTTGCCGGGTAGCCACCGATTTCGGCGACCTGGCGTCCGGCGAGCAATTCGGGCGAGCTAATCACGAACTTGCCGCTGTCGCCAGTTTCGATCCAGCCATCGGTGCCTTCGAATCGAACGGGGCAAGACCCAAGCGGGATCCAACCGTCCTCTCGAATGATCAGTTTGACACCGTTCGCATAAGTTGCTTCGACTCGGCCGTTTTCCGGAGGATTGTATTCGATCGGTGCAGTTCGGTCAGCGTTGTTCGCCCACTGGCAAAGATCGACGCAGTGCGATCCCCACTCCAAAACTCCACCGCCAACCATGCCTCCGCCTTTTTCAAAATTAAAACCGTCCAAGTGATTTTTATTGAACGGTCGGTAAGCAGCAGGTCCGAGATATAAATCCCAATCAACGTCTTCTTTCTCTGGGACCGTTTCAGGATTGGCCCAGCCACTGGTCTTCGCGGTCATTCCAGCAGGATGAGCATAAACCGCAGTCAGTTTTCCAAGCTTACCAGTGCGTGCCAGCTCACAGGCGAACTCGAAGTGCGGCAGGTTTCGGCGCTGAGTACCGGCTTGAAACACGCGGCCCGTTCGGCGGAAGACTTTGGCGAGATCCAGACTCTGCTGAATGTTTTTTGTGGATGGCTTTTCGCAGTAGACGTCTTTGCCAGACTTTGCTGCCAGCGTCGCCGCTGTCGCGTGCCAGTTAGGCCCGGTCGCGATCAAAACGGCATCTATGTCATCACGAGCGAGCAACTCGCGCAAATCACGATACGTTTCGCAATCGGTGTTGCCGTTCGTTTTGTCAATCGACGCTTTCGCACGATCGCGTGCCTTCTTCTTAACATCACATATTGCAATGAATTGCGTGTCGGCTTCGCCCAAGAAGCATCCCAAATCGTAGGTGCCTCGATTGCCAATCCCGATGGCACCCATCGTGATGCGATCGCTCGGCGGGACAACACCGTTTAGGCCCAGTGCTTTGCCAGGCACGAACAGCGGTGCGCCGATCGTGGCCGCTGCCGTCGCTTTCAACATCTTCCGCCGAGAATAAACCGTTTTGTTGTTCGTGGCAGTCACCGAGAACTCCTTCCATTAGGGATGGCAGCGATTTGGACATAGTGCGATTATATCTTAAGAATCGCTGCTTTGGGCACGCCGAATCTCGAACCCGCAGTGTTGGATCCATACTACAAATCCGGAGCCATCGGAACTACAATCCGGGATTCGCCGATGTAGGCAAGTATGCCCATGTTTCTCGGTAAAACCGGAGCGAATCGCTGTAAAACGAACAACTACCCGATTCTTCATCGTTTGACATCTCGAAGGTGTCGGAACCACTGATTGCAGTGCAGAAGCGTCCGTCGAACGGTACTAAACACTACTCCTGTTTGCCCCAATGCCGCCCATTTGCCAATTTACGGAAATTAGAGAATGACAACGCAACTCAACAAATTCAGCAGCCGCATTACTCAACGCAAAAGCCAGGGGGCCTCCCAGGCAATGCTGTATGGCACTGGCATGACCGAAGAGGACATGAATAAGGCTCAGGTCGGCATCGCCAGCGTTTGGTACGAAGGCAACACTTGCAACATGCAC
>JAGQPC010000232.1 GCA_020426925.1 Planctomycetales bacterium
CCGGCGCCATGCAGATTAATTTCATTGATTACTAGCAACGCGTCGATCGGGGAGACAAATCCATCTTGGTTCTTGTCTAGTGGGCTTTCCTCGCGGATGACTCCTACAAACGCTGCTGAATATGTTGGTGAGTTCTTAACGTTTCCGACGAGGGCGATCCGATCGTCTGGCAGCACTGCAACGCTCTCAACCTGCTCAGCGTCCATTGCTTGATCAATCTCAACCCATCCTTTCGAGAAGAAGTCTCGATCCAAGTCGCCGTTGGGAGCCAGCCGCGCGACCACACTTGAATAATTCCTGAAGTCTCTTGTATTGGCTACCACTACGAGTCGGCCTTGTCCGTCGATTGTCACTTGCTGTGGGATGACATTTGACATTCCGAAGTCAATTCTACGTTGGCCATTGTTTCCGAACGACGAAACAATCGCACCGTTACTTTCAAATGCAGCGACGACAAGCTCGTCGCCTTCCTCATCACCTGAGGCGACATAAAGTCGGTTGTCATTGCATGTAATGACCGGCAACTGAAGTGGCAGAGCCGCGAACCCAAGCTCGATGTTATTTAGCTGCTCAAGTTCGCCCGTGTACCGAGCAATATGTGGCGAAAACATGGAGACTCCCCAGTAACCCTGGGTCGTCGCACAGTAGCGGTCTGACGTTCGTTCACCAACACGAATTGACGTCACACCCGTGTCACGAAACGTCACTTTGTACTGCACAGCGTGATCTGCGTTCTGCTCGTATACACGAACAATTGCTGTTGTCGCTTCATCGTCGTCGATGAACGCGTCAGCGAGCCCCATGGATTCTACGTCAGGCAGGGAAAAACTCAGGACTCCGCCATCCCCTATACCGTGATTTGGATTACCTGTAGCGTCCAACCAAACCGTGTAAATCGACTGAGGATCAGACAATACAACTACGATATTTTCCTTGTGTACAAACATTCGATCAATTCGCGCGTTTCGCTCCGTTCGATGACCGATGTCCGGAAAGACCTCTAGCATGTCGACTGTGCCGTTGTTGCCAAAATCAGTTATCGGCTTCCCCGTTGTGTCAGTGCGATAGACCAGGTAGCGATAACTGCAGCCGACGCATCCGAGTTGGTCGTAGAATAACGACACTGTTCCGTCCCTGAATTCGACGATTTCGATCGCGTTTGTGTTTGTCATTCGCGACGCAAAATCCAAAGTTACGATACCTCCGGATCCAAAATCGTTCACAAGTTCTCCATTTTCTAGCTTGTAGACAAACGCCGGAGTCCTCGCCAATATCGAATTCTGGCCGGTTGTCTCAAGGTCCCATATACCTGAACTTGGAATACTCTTGGGTACACTGAAGTTTCTTTCCCAAGTGCCGTGAGGTGAGAATTGTGACACCCATCTGCCTCGTGCAATCCAGATTCTGCCGACATCGTTTTGCACAACCTTAGGTTCGGATGCAGAATGAGGGTTCGTCATGGTCACCCAGCCGTCAACGCCAAAATCGGCATCGATTTTTCCGTTGTTGTCGAATCTCCCCACAAACGTATGCTGCTCGTCGTCGTTGTTTCCCGCGATGATAAAGCCATCGTTGGTTTCAATAATCTCGATTGCTCGCTCACGGTCTCTGTGAACCGAACGACCGATTACGAGTTTTCCCTCAATGCCAAACGATGCGTCGAAATGGCGTCCATCAGCGGTAAGTTTCCAGACTTCTTCGACACCTTCACTTCGATCCGTAGCGGCGATCAAGATCTTGCCGTCGTCAAGCAAGGCAGCTGTTCGAAACTTCAGTTCAGTCGATGAAAGTCGCAACCGACCATTTTCAGCGAAATCTTCTACGAGATTTCCGGACGAATCGTATCGCCAGAGAAATGACACATCCGGATGAATGTAATTCCACGCAAGAACTGAATTGGAACTGTTACCATCGATATGGGCAGCTTTCGCACTGATCATTGCGTAGGTCGGGTCGGCAACGTGTCCATTAGTTCCAAATGACGTGTCAATTGAGCCATCACTATTCAACCGAGTTATCCACGGAATGGTATGTACGTCAATTGATTCACCCGAGAGAAGTATTCTTCCATCCTGCTGAACGAATATGTTCTCGAGTCGTTCGCCTTTTGATTTGGCTGACACATATGCTCTTCCTCCATCGCCGAATGTTAGATCGACCGAACCGTCAGGATTTAACTGGTGTAGCAGGACACGAGCGTCAACCGAGCCAACGGTCGAGCCGACAAGAATCTTGCCACTTGGCGTTGATGTGACAATCATTGACGTACTTGAAGACAGTGTTCTATCGGACTCGTATTGGATAGTGGAAAAATCGGCAGTCACGTAAGAGCCAGTCAGCAGGTTACGAGTTTCGAGCCGTTCGATTTGAAGTTCGTGCATGTTTCTTAGTTGCATGACTACACCAATGATGATTTGCTGCATTACCTACGATAACCGCAAATCACATGGGTTCGAATTGATACGGCGCAAACGTCCAACTTTTGTCCGAAAAACAACTACAGCCGAATTGTAGTCGCGGATTCACAAGGACGGTCGGCTTCTGCGCTCAGATCGGGCATCGCTTGAGTGTCTGTGCACAGTGTCAAACATGCGTGCGATGAATTGAGTAAGAGCGACTCTACTACAGTCACGTTCGTCGCACTCGCCTTAAACGCTACTCGTCGTCTTCCTGCTGTTCTTTTCGCAGGCGGCTGATCTGGTCGAAGTATTGTTCGATGGCTTCGCGATATTGTTCGGGAGCGACTTTGCCGCTGCCTTGCAATAGATCGTCACCCAGCTCCGAACCGACGAGCCAACGTTTTCCGTCTTTGTTGGGGAGTCGACGGATCGACTTCTTTGCGGCTGTTCGCGTTCGGCGTTGCTCATTTAGAGCTCGACCGAGAGCTTCTTGATACGCCTGTTGGAGCTTGTCTTGAAGTTGCTGATTGCCGGCACCCAGTTGCATGGCAGCTCCCGCCATTCCGCTCATTCCACCTGATCCTCCAGCACCAGACCCTGAACCGGGCGTCATCATGTCCATGTTCGTCTGCAAATTGTTGGGGCGAGGCGGAATACCCAGATCGTCGGCTGAGTCGAGTTCTTGTTCCAACGCGGCCAGCAGTTCATCCAAAGTTGGATCCTCAAGCGCCGAAGCAATTGGATCTTGAACAGGAAGCTTATCCAATTCTTCGATTGCTTTGGTGAGCACTTCATGAAGAAGTTGTTCCGCCTTTTCCATGCCGACTACGGCTTGCGATTGGCGAGCGATGGCGGACGGCATCTCGCTTTCGCGAAGAGCGTAAACAGCGCCCAGCTGGTTTGTGGCGACGTCTTCGTCCAACGTCTTCATTAGCTCTTGAGCTTTTTCTGCGATTTCCTCTGGCAATTCGCCACCAAGACTGCCAGCGAGTTGGTTTTCGATGTCTGCGAGTTTTCCTGCGAGCAGCGACGTATCTGTTGTCAGCTGATGCTGTTCAACCTCGGCAGCCAAATGATAGTTGCCTTTGGTGAGTTCGCGAATTTTGTGTTTCCAACCTTCGGTCTGGGTGATCAGGTTTTGCGTGTCGGCCAATCGTCGCACGACGTGAGTTGCGAGGTCAGCTCGATCGTCTTCGATTGAAACCGTACGCAACGCCGCTTCCAAGGAAGTCAGGTTTCGCGACATCAGGTCGGCTTGGCGATAGATCGACTTCACGTCGTTGGCAGCTTTTTCCGACGATTCTTCAGTTGCGGCTTTACTTGCCTCGGCGAGCAGCTCTCGAGACGACGCAGCGACTTCTTTCGCAGTTTCTCTTGCTTCTGCAAGTGCACCGTCTTTGATTTCCATATCCAGAGGCAGCCAGATTCCAAATCGTTCCTCCAGTTCTGCCGCAGCTGTCGCGATTTTCTCAACCTCCGCAAGCTTCGTTCGAAGGAATGTTCTTTCTAGGCTCTTCTGTTGCGACTCATCAGAAGCTTCATGTGCCCGAACTTCTCGTGCGAGCGACTTTTGCCGATCGGTCAATTCAGCCAGTTCGTACCGAAGTGTTTTGGATCGTTGGCGAACTCGGTCACGATACCGTTGCAGCAATCGTGGATCATCAGTGAGCATGCGAGCAAATTCGGCGAGAAGCTCCTGACGCATTTCGAGAACTTCTTTCAGACGCGCGAGGTACTCTTCGTCTAATTCGAATTCGGCCATTTTTCGCTGCAAACCGCCCAAGTCATCCGTGCCGCCGCCTAACAGTGCATGAGCGTTTTCGATAAACACTTGGTACATGTTTTCGATGTGCTCGATCGATTCGGCCAACTCGTAGTCTCGCTGAACTTTTTCATATTGCTTCGTCAAAGCGGCGAGTAACTGGCGGGCTCGTTGAACGTATTGCCACCCGGCCTGAATCTGTTCCGTTCGTTCAGGAGCCTCCGATTGCTTCGCCTCCCAAAACTCATCACGAGCCGGATAGATTTGCGAGTTGGAAATATCCACGACCGTCAAACCGACGAATGCGTATGGAGTTTCTTCCGTTTTGGCTGCCAACTCATCAACAAGTTCGATCGCCTTCATGACCGAATCGCCAGTCGATTCAAGCCTTGTCGAGTGCGGTTCCATCCAAGATTCGCCTGCAGCGATCGAGTCGAGCAATTCTCGAGAACTGTTTTCAGCGTCTGCCAAATGGCGATCGAGTTCTTCAATAACTGGAGCGATGGCTATTTCGAGCTTTTCACGGCTTTGCCCATCGAAGCTGCCAGCCCATCGATCGATCGTGACACTTTGGCGATTGCTGGAACCAGCCTGTGCCGATCCGATGTCGAGCGAGCGTCTGGTCATGTTGTCAGCAGGGCGACCAGGCATGCTCGAAGATGGTTGCCCGTTGGAAGCCATCGCACTTTGACTTGGCGAGGTTGATGAGCTGCTTGATCCGGAACCGTTTTGCTGTTGAGAATTGCTGGCGGTCGCGTTGGATTGCGATGGGTTCGACGAAGGATTCTGTCCATTGTTATTGGGGGAGTTATTTGCAGTCGCGTTATCGGATGGCTGATTTTGCGATGACGGATCTCCATTGGCAGCCATGGCTCGCTGCGATTGCGATTCGGACGAGCTGCTGGATCCAGAACCGCTTTGCTGAGATGAGTTGCTGGAATTTGCATTTGATTGAGACCCATCTGACGACGAACCGCTCGCGGACGAGTTTTGATTGCTGCCGGATTGGTTGCTCGCTACAGCGTTTGACGCAGGGTCTTGAGCTGGCGAGTTTGGACCGCTTTCACTGCTGCCATCCGATGGGTTTTGGTTACTTTGATTCTGAGCAGTTGACGACTGGCTGGCGGCCGCGGAGTTTGATGAGTTCTGATCCTGCGCGTCCGCAGGTGAGCCTTGACCGTTTGAACTTGCGACACTATCGGACGGAGTCGCTGAGTTCATGTTCCCATTTTGTGAGTTCTGTCCGTTCGAGCTCGCAGCACTTGAATTCGCGTTTGAACTGGCGTCGGCAACCTCATCGGTGTTCGAAAACGCCGAAGCGGAGCTCACTTCCGCTTGGGGATTGGCGTTTTGCGAACTGGCGACTTGTTCGTTCGATGGGTTTGAGTTTTCAGGACGGCCACCGGCGTTCGCCGTGTTCTGCATGCCCGCAGTGGACGATGGCGCGTTTGGGGATCCTTCCGCGGCGGCTTCGCGAGTGTCGTGGACTCGAACGGCGTAGCTGATTGACTCGCCATCTTTCAAATCGAGTTTTGCCAAGTCGAGTTCCACGTTGCCCTTCACGTCTGTTGGGTCGCTCGACAAGTCTAGTGGAATGTCGATCGACATGATTTCTTGAGGTTCACCTCCATCGAGATTGGAATCGTCGTAAACGATCAGCTCGGCGTGACTAATTCCATAGTCGTCTGTCGCTTCGAATTCGATATCGATGGTGTCGTCGGGTCGAACTGCAATTGAATCGTTCGGCGTGATGATTTTGACTTCAGGCGCTTCGTCCGCCAGAACGTCGACTCGGCAAATTGGCGGATCGCGATTTTCCAAACCGTGTGCCTCGGTCAGAATCGGCGACATCACAAAGCTCTCGTCGAGCGTCTTGGTCCATCGATACCATCCATCCTGTCCGACAGTTAAGGTAGCGCCTGTATCGTCGCCTAGTTTTAGTTGAAAGGATTGAACTTCTGATTCGGTTTGAAAAGCGATGTCTAAAACACTGCCTTCGACGGCGGATAATTTTTCGGGCAAGCTGCGATGTTCGGCATCGGCTTTTTGGGTGTATGCGGGGTGCGTAAGCTTTACCTTCACGGCAGACAAGGCTGGCCGGTCTGCAACAACGACTCCATGCCAGTCCGATTGACCGTCGCCGGCGCGAATTCGATAGTCAAATGATTCTTCAGCCGTGCGTTCTCGGTACCGAAGCGTTTGTGGCGTATCACCTTTTGGAAAGAGTGTTTGGCGTTCGTTTGCACCGGTAGCTGGTCGGATGAAGAGTGTCGCCTCGTCGACGCTGCGCCCGTTTAGCGTCGCGTTAATTGTTAGTTCTTCTCCGCGAGCAACGACGACATCGTCCAATCCATCGATGCTGGTCATCGAGATATTTGATGCCGGTGCCCAAAATCGCCCGATCAAGACCGCGGTTTGGCGCCAATCCAAAAGGAACGCGCCGATTAGAACTACGATCACGCCAGCTACAACGGCTAACGGGCGGCGAACCTTCTGCCACGATACGACGTTACTTGGGCTCACGTGCGGAGCGAACTCCAACGCTTCACTTGTCACGTGGCTCATCATCGCTGGATTGATTCTTCGAGGATCTGTTTTAGACCGTTCCGATATCTCGGTGACGGTCGACCAGCGTTCTTCCAGCTCTGGGAGATTTCGATCTACATCGGCCGCGATCGTAGCAAGGTTTTTCGAACGTCGGACTGCCCACGTGATGCCTAGTGCAAGACTGGTGATCGCGGCGCCAATGGCAACCAGCAGCAGCATGAACCGTAGCGATGAACTGAACAGCGTGAATGTCCAATCGATGAACATGGCTCCCACCATCGCCACCATGAAAACTGCAAAGGCAACCAGTGCGGCCACGCCAAATCCGACGAGCAGTTTACGGCGACGGACCAATGCCAATTTGTCGAGCAATTGAGCAGGAATGTCGTTTGAGCCGGTTGCCATGATCAAATCTCCATGAACGGGAGGAACGAATCTACGCTAGGCCAAGTCGCTTTCGCGTGATCCATTCAAAAGCCAAACATCCAAACACCGTAAACAGATATCGCCAACGATTCCACAAAGGTTCTCGTTCAACACGCTCAGTAACTTCAGGAGACAATTCGGTCAGTGCCAATACTTCCGAGATTGCTGTGGGAGGAATCACTTGACCACCCGTAGCCACAGCGATTTGTTTCAGAAGCGCTCGATCGCATTGCGTGTTTAGCATTTCGACGCTCTCGCTTGATGAAACGTTGATCACCGCGGACGTGGAATCGGACAAGCTTTGTCCTATCGACTCACCTTGCGGATGAAGTCGGTAACTCCCTGGTAACAGACCCTGCATTGTACCCAGATATTGTCCAGGTACACGAACGTCTGCTGTCAATTCGATGATGGTTTCGGAACCTTCGGTCGGACGAGCCACCACTTCCAGTTGCTTATCCGGTACAGGCTGCCCGTCCATGTCAAACATCCGAACACTAATTTGAACGTGATCGCCGTAGACGTATTGCGCTTTGTCGGTGCGAATTCGCAGGCGATCGGAGCCCGGCGCGAGTTCGTCGGCCATCATCCAACGCATCAGCTGTCCCCAGAATCGATGATGGTACGCGTCGCCACGCCGAAATCGCAATTGATAGGTAGATGGCGATGCGAGAAACACGACTCGTCCCGCTCCGACGCTGTGCCAACACAAAAATGCAGAATCAATTTCATGATTTTCGGAACGAGTCCTACCGGAAAAATGTTCTGGAATTGCTTCGATTAAAGTGCGAGCAGTCGGTTTCGGTTGGCTGTAGGCGGACAAGTAGCTGATCGGCAGTGTGTGATAGATCTGTTGCCAAACGCGATGTGAGGCAATGGGAGAATCTTCAATCATTAACGCCGGATGACCTTGACCTTCTTGCGTAAGATCGAGTTCGTAGCTTTCGTTGCTCGCTCGTCGTCTTCGATCCAACTCGACGGGAAGCATCTTCGCGAAGGATTCTCGAGCGTACGCGTGAGGCATGTTTTGTCTTCCGGCAACAACGATGACGTTGCCGCCTCGATCACGAACGTATTCTTCGAGTGATTCTTGGCTTTGACTGGTGAACTGATCGGGTGACAAGTCGCCAAGAATTACGGCGTCGTACCTGCTCCACTCTTCAACGTCCGTTGGAAGAGCTGCCGAACGTCGAATCTGTCCAGTCGCGTGAATGGCTGGCTCAAAACGAATGTGGTCGAATTCGACTCGCTTGTCGCGCGGAAACAATTGTTCGAGGAATTGGAACTCCCAATGATTGATACGATGTGCCAACAGGATTTTCATTTTGTCTTTGATCACTTCGACTCGAATGGAAGCGACGTTGTTGCGTGTTGTGGCTTCGTCGTTGACGGCTTCAAGCGTGAGTTTGAACTCGTGACGACCGAGCGTGTCTGCTGGAACGCGAAACTTAACGTTGCGATTGATACGGTCTCGATCGAATTCGATTTCTTTTTGATCAACCTTCTTGCCGTTTTGCTCCAACACGGCCAGAGTTTTTTCTCCCATGCATTCGAACGCGGTGACGATCGCGTCAATGGCGATCGAGTCCTTTTCGATAACGGTTGTAGGCGCGCCAACGCGATGGAGGATCAAATCTCGGAGCGGCTTGTCGTTGCCAATGGGCACCACGTAAACTGGAACATCCCCGAGTGCGGCCGCGACCTCTTGAGGAGCGAGCGTATCTGGTTGGTTGTGTCCGCCGTCTGTGATGAGATAGACCGATTTGATCGATTCAGACGCCGCTTCTTGACTCAAGTGAGCGAGTGCCGCACTTAGGTCAGTCGTCGGACCAACATGACCAGCGGTCTGCTTGGTTTCATTGTCGATGTCGTCAGCGTCTATTGGTGATCCGTTCCAGTCTTCGTCTGAGACCGAGGGGTCAGTGACTTCACGCCAATCAACGTCGTCGGGAATTGGGATCGGAACTCCGGCAAAACTAATCCGCTTTACGCGAACGACGTCTTCAAGTTCCTTCAACGCGTGCTGTTCCAGTGGCTCCAAGACGTTTGCAATTTTTTGCGAACGCGACATCGCCGCAACGTTTTGAACGTCCTTCGACGAAACAATGTCGGTCGCTCGGTCAGCGGCGTCGCGAACAAGCTGTGCTAGTCGCCGTTGGCTGCTGGAAAGTGTACTTGCAAGCGCGTCCAAATGTGCGTCTCGCTGTGCAGATCCTCCAACTTGATCATCGCGGAACGCACTATCACACTGTGACCAAGCGTCTCGCGCAGACTGCAACTGTTTTCGGATCCTGTCGGCTCTCGCGGCGAGGGCCGAATCGTTGTTTTCAAGTGTCGTGTAAACCTGTTGTAAATGGTTAGAGGCCCGATCGACCGATTCCGCGACGGACTCCAAATGCTTGCGAGCGATTCGGATTGGCCGGCGGAGCTCGATCGCTTTTGCAGTGTGTCCGGTTTGGTCGACAGCCATTTGAAGCGAAACGGCCGCGCGATCCAGCTCGGCCAAAAACGCTCCACGAGAACTACTGTCTCCATCTTGGGAATCGGCTGCAAGCGTCCACCGCACGTTGTCGTCGGCATCAACCGGATCAACCACCGACATACTTTCGCTTCGGTCGACGACGACGGCGATCGATTGACGGCTGCTGGTGATGTGTCGAGTTAGATTTGTAGGTTCCAGCAACATCCACAACACGACGGCCAGTGCGACAAGTCTTAGGACCCAAAAGACCGAAGCAGTGACTTGTCCGACCGCATGCCGTTCTCGCCACAGCAACCAAGCGAATAGGCCTGCGCAAACAATCAGAATTGCTATCGCAGTCGCGATGCTGATCGGCCCCTCCCAGGCGAAGCCACTGACAATTTCTGATTCGGTTGTCGGCATTCGTTTCTCGTTAGCTGGTGCGGGAAATCTCGATTATTAAACGACTGGAGCGTACCGACGACGTGCGGATTGAGTCGCCAAAGCCAACTCGCACACCATTACGATCAAAAGCGTGACCAGCAAAAGCCACCACACTGGCCTGGAGCTTGGAAGCTGATCCGTCTCCACAGAGCTAACATCAGCCGTTTTGGCAAACTCGATTCCGCCGTTGTCAGCCAGCCACGATTGCTGGCCTGAACTCAGGCGACGTAAATCAGATTCCTCGTTCTCGCGGGAGACATGGAACGGAAACTCGCTGAGCACTTCATCACCGTGAACGAACTTCAAACGATAGTCGCCTGGCAAATAGGTTCCAGCAAATCGACATAGTGCTGCATCACCACGATCATCTGGTGTGATGTCGATTGCGTCGCCGGTTGGCGTTTCGATCGTCGATTTGGCGTCGGCCAATTCTTCGGATGTCGCAAACGATATTTCACCACCGGGTTGCAAGTTGAAGCGAGTTGCTGCGGGCTGCGTGAGATAGGCCAGAAAGTCATGCACCATGACGACGTACGCATTCGTCAACGGCATGTTGCTCCACTGCAGATCTAGTGGCATCGCTTGAATGACGACGCGGCCATCACCGACGTAGTTTTCAATGACCAGCGGAGCACCGACGCCCGTTTCCAGCAGCACCGAAACATCAGTGTCTCCTTTCCCGAGCACGAAACTGTGATGCCGCGAAATCTTCACTTCGTCGATATCGAGCCTTTTCGTGTCAGCGATATTCTTCGTGACCACGTGATCGCCCGATGGAGGATGTATATCGAATTCGGCATCAGTGACTCGTCCGTGCCCAACCGGCTTCGCCAGCTTCAGCGGGCTAAGACCATCGCCTTCGTCAAACCAACTGGCGTTAAACGCGTCGCGATCGGTGCGCTTCCCAAGTGCGATCCACAGCCCACCTCCGCGTTCGACGAAGCTGCGGAGTCGATCAACAACATCGGTCGGAATTTGCGGAGCGTCTGCGATAACGGCTGCTCGATATTTAGCCATCGCTATGTCAGAAAGTTCGTCGTAACCGATGACGTGAGGTTCAAAGACTGACTGCCAATCGCCCATCGGTTTGTCGTTTTCATATCCAAGTGTCGCCGTAAACAATCGAGCGGCGGCGAAATCGGAGTCGCCGCTAGTTGGTTCATCGACAACCAAAAAAGGAATCTTGTTTACGACTTCGACGACCATCGACGACTCGTTATCCAGAGAAAGTTGATCGTCGTTGTCGAAACTGCATTCGACTGAGAACACACCTTCATCATTAAACGAATGCGACCAGGTTCGATGGACCGATTCGCCTGCTTCAAGAGACGGAATCGACGAATCAGAAATGCGATTGCCATCGACGAACCACTTTAGAGTTGTCGATTGGCTTGCGGTCTTTCCAACGTTTTTAAGTTCGACAGTAAACGTTACCGGGTCACCAGAACCGGTCAGTGT
>JAGQPC010000233.1 GCA_020426925.1 Planctomycetales bacterium
ATCCTGGACACTAAGGACGGCAGACCAACACACTTCGAACACTGCATGGCTTTCTTGCGATACAATTTGCGAGAGAGCCTTTTTCGTTTCGGGGAGGACGCTGGAACTAACGATCATGAAAATCTCAGATCGAATCAAAGTCGTTCAAGGCGACATCACGGAACTCGATGTCGACTGTATCGTCACAGCAGCCAATTCTGCACTTCTAGGAGGTGGCGGAGTTGATGGTGCTGTTCACCGCGCCGCCGGTGCTGAACTGGTGAAGGCATCGTCGCAGCTGGCGCCGTGCCCAGCAGGGCAGGCTCGTATCACGCCAGGGTTCAACCTGGCAGCCAAATTCGTGATTCATGCCGTCGGGCCGATTTTCAGCGAGTTGAATCGCGACTCGCAGGTTCTCGCTGCTACCTACGAGTCCGCGTTGTTGCTCGCGAATGAACACAAAGTGGTGCGGATCGCGTTTCCGTGTATTTCAACCGGCGTCTATGGCTTTCCCAAGCCCGAAGCGTGCGAAGTCGCGATTGCAACGGTCATTGATTGGATGAGACAACACGCCGATCGAAAGATCGTGATTTTCTGTTGTTTTGATGATGAGGACGTATCTCTGTATCGTCACCGTTTGCTCGAACTTGGCGCGATCGATTAGTTGGCTGTTGCAGATTTTATGATGTGGTTGCTAACGTGGCGTTAGTAAAGCGAGTCCATTGCAATTCGTCATTGACCGCGCGACGCGACAGAGGGTTTGGCCATTGGACCTAACGCAGATTCTTGAATCGGCTAATTCGGGCGACGACGATGCACGGCTGCAGTTGATTCAAGCCGCGTATGACGAACTCAAAAGGATCGCTACCGCTCGAATGCGTAATCAACGGCTCGACCACACCCTTGGTGCTACTGCGATGGTTAACGAAGCAGCGTTAAAGCGGCTCAATGAAACGAACCTTGGCGTGGAAAACAGTCCGCTTTTTTTTGCGTATGTTTCAAGAGCAATGCGCAATCTGCTGATCGATCATGCTCGCGCGAAGGGTCGGCAGAAACGTTGCGGCGAGCGGAACGAGCTCACGCTGGATGAAGCTGTCGTCGCCTGTGAAAACCAAAGCGAGGACTTCTTGGCGCTGAACGACGCCCTCGATCGATTTGCCGAACTGAAGCCTCGGTGCGCACAGGTTGTCGAGATGCGATATTTCGGCGGCATGTCTAATCAGGAAGTTGCTGACGATCATGTCGCGGAGGGTGCGACCCGAAACAAGTTCCAATACCGCAAAAGTGAAATCATCATGATCGCCAACGTCGTGAAGCGTGACGATATTTGGATGCGACAACGCTGCAACCGATTCGATTTCTCGTTGAAACCGTCGTCGCATATTTGGGCTGGATGTGCTTGCGCGATTGAGAACCTTAATGGCAACGTCTCGACCCAACCGCGTATCAACAGCTCGAAACACTTCGCCCATTCCGCCGGTGCCTATTGGCGCCTGCACGACGTACCTAGCTGCCAGCGTCATGCCGTTAACGAGTTGCCGGTCAGCGAGCGTGGAGCCAGCAGAGTGCTCTGGTAACAGATCGGCTGCCTCGCTCGACGCCACGAGCAAAGTTTCTACACGCGATTGCAGGTCTCTGTCGCCCGCACATGCTTCGACAATGAATCCGGGACGTTGTTCGCTTGGGAGGATTAGCGCTTCCTCAAAGATGTCCAGAGCGCGAATGTCCTTTGTCATGCTTTTTCGTCTCGAGACGCGTTCAGCGACGGCTTTCGTTCATCGACCACCTCGTGGACCGTACTTACGCGTAAGTATCGATACCGAGAGGGTGAACGTTGTGTCTCAAGATTCTAAACAGAAATCTCGCCACCTGCGATGACAATGTCCCGGATCGACGGTTCGACCGTAGGCCTCGTTCATGGGATTGAATCGCTCTTGCTTACGGTTTCCACGCAGCTGATACTCGGTGAACTGTTGTTGCCAGTTCGGCCCCCCCAAGAACTTAAGATTTCAAACTGAGCTCGGCAAAATAGGACCTAAATAAGAAGCCTGTTTTTGAACCTTGTGCATGAGTGGTATCTTGTGCATGGCTCGCGCGGGATGCCGAGCACTTGTCCACCAGTTAAATCGAGTGTCGTCATGTATCACGCAAATCATTACGTTGCCGCGTTGCTGTTGCTTTTGTCCATTCTTTCGAATTCGGCCCAATGTGAAACTCTGCATAAGTTCGAACGAGTTTTGCTTTCGGAAGAGTTTTGCAGCGAAGGGGCATGCTTTGCCGACATAAACGGCGATGGCTATAACGATGTCGTATCGGGCCCATACTGGTATGTCGGCCCGGAATTTCGTACTCGCTACTCTTACGCTGCATCGAAAAGTTGCCCGATCAAAGGGTATTCTGAATACTTCTTCACGTTCGCGGACGATTTCAACGACGATGGCCGACCCGATGTTTTAGCAATTTCGATGCCCGGTCAGGATGCGTATTGGTTTGAGAATCCATTTACGAAGAACGTTGCTGTGCGCAATGTTGATTGGAAACGACGACTAGCTGTACAGCGAGTCAGCAACGAATCGCCCATCTTCAAAGACATTGATGGAGACCAAAAGAACGAATTGGTTTTCATTCAGGACGGCGCCTTCGGTTACGCTGGTCCGTCGTCGAACGTGGACCAGCCATGGGCTTTTGTGCCGATTACGGATAATCTCGGACTAGGAGTGTTCACTCACGGAATGGGAGTGGATGACGTCAACGGAGACGGGCGTCCAGACTTGCTCGAAACCAACGGATGGTGGGAGCAAACCGCAACTCGCGCAGAGTTGTTTCGATTTCATCGCCAACGGTTTGCTCAATCAGGTGGAGCACAAATGCACGCGTTTGACATTGATGGCGACGGCGACAACGACGTCGTGTCTACGCAAAACGCGCACGCATATGGTCTGTCGTGGTTCGAACAAATTCAGCAAGACGGTGAAATCGCGTTTGTCGAACATCCGATCCTAACGTCAAACTGGAAAGACAACGAATACGGCCTGGCAATTTCGCAAATGCACGCCGTCGCCGTCGCTGATGTCGACCAAGACGGTGTTAAAGACATTATTACCGGCAAACGCTATTGGGCTCACGGCGGCAACGATCCGGGGGCTCGCGAGGCGAACGTGCTGTACTGGTTCCGTACCGTTCGGCCAAATTCGGTTTCTGCGAATGGTTCCAAGCAAGTTCGATTCGAACCGCATCTGATCGACGTGCGTTCTGGCGTTGGAACGCAACTTACCGTTGGCGATGTCTCTGCTAACGGGCTAAATGATGTTGTGGTTGGTAACAAGCTCGGGACATTCGTCATGTTGCATAGTGCGAAAGATGTTTCAAATGAGGCCTTCGAACAAAGCCAACCAAAACCAAGCGATCATCCAGCGTTCCTCGTCGGAACGTCTGAGTTCACCGAAAATGTTCGACGCACTGATCCGCAATCCGCGGCTGATGAACAAAAAACGTTTGTGCTGCCGCCAGGATTTTCCATCGATTTAGTCGCGTCCGACCCGGTGATCGGACAGCCGATGAATCTAGCCTTCGATGCGAAAGGTCGACTATGGGTCAGCAGTTCCGTTGAATATCCGTTTGGCGCACAGGAAGGAAAGACGGGCCGAGACACCATCAAGATCTTTGAAGACGCAGACAACGACGGGACGTTTGAAACGGTCAAGACGTTTGCCGACGACCTCGACATCCCGATCGGACTACTTCCGTACAAGAATGGCGCGATTTGCTTTAGCATTCCGAACATCTGGTATTTCGAAGACACCGACGGCGACGACCGTGCTGACAAGCGAACCATACTCTACGGTCCGTTCGATACAACTCGAGATCGTCACGGCATGTGCAACGCGTTTGTTCGAGCATCTGACGGATGGGTCTACGCGTGTCACGGATTCAGTAACAACTCTCAAGTAGCAGGAGCCGACGGACACTCAGTGACAATGAGGTCCGGCAACGTGTTTCGATTTCGCCTGGATGGCAGCCGTATCGAGCACTTCGCTCATGGCCAAGTGAATCCGTTTGGCATGACTATCGACCGTTGGGGAGACATCTTCACGGCAGACTGCCATACAAAGCCGATCAATCTTGTGTTGCACAAAGGATATCACGAAAGCTTTGGTGCTCCTCACGATGGACTTGGATTCGTTCCTAACGTGATGGAGCACTTGCATGGATCGACAGGCATCGGCGGTGTTGCGCTCGGAGCTGACACAGCGTTTCCCAAGATTTACCAATCGAGCACGTTTGGCTGCAATGTCGTCACGAGCCGCATCAATCGAAACTCGCTGCAACGAACGGGAAGCAGTATTTCCGCCCGCGAAGAGCCAGACTTTTTGACCTCGAACGATCCGTGGTTCCGTCCCGTCTTCAACATCGTTGGCCCCGACGGTGCACTCTACGTTGCCGACTTTTACAACGCGATCATTGGGCACTACGAAGTCGATTTGCATCATCCAAAGCGTGATCGAAATCTCGGTCGTGTTTGGCGGATCAAGTACGACGCGGCGAGTGATGTTCGTCGAGACGAAGTTTCTTTGGCGGTGCGAATTGAAACTGACTTGACCAGACTCACGCTCGAGCAGCTCATCGATGAACTGCGAACCGAAAATGAATCAAGGGCTCGTTTAATTATTGATCAGATATCCGATCGATACTCACACCGCGCAGAATCGATACGCCAGCACCTGAACAACGCAACCGATTTGCAGCGCGTCCGACTGCTGTGGTGTTTGCATCGTTTGGGTAGCCTTTCCGACGAGGACATCACCGCGGCGACTCGTGCTGAGTCAGCGTTAGTCAGAGTTCACGGCTATCGAATGTTAGAAGCTCGCTCTAAAAAGCACATTGCCGAAGCAAATCTTGTGGCGAATGGCCTAGCTGACGCCCATCCGTTGGTTCAACGAGCCGCTGTGATGGTTGCGCGGGCTAGGCCCGATGAGCGTTTCGTTCCGCAGTTGCTGGCGGCTCGAGCGAAGACACCTAAAAACGATGTGCATCTTCATCACGCACTCAAAATGGCGCTTGGATACAACCTGCGCGACGAACAGGTCTTCGAACAAGTCGCAACAAGTCTAGCTTCAGAGACAGATCGAGAATTCGTCGCGGAGCTGTGCGAATTCCTTCGGACCGATGCGAGCGGCCGTTTTCTGGTGAGACATCTTACTTCCACAAACAACATCGACTTGCAAAAGCTTAGACGATATTTGCAACTGGCCGCCCGATACGTCGATGATGACTCGTCGGCAAAAATCGTGACAATGATCCGTCAGCGATTCGCCGACGATGTATCCCAACAAATTGCTTTGTTGAACGAAATGCGGACGGGGCTTTCGGCGCAGTCGAAACCGCTTCCCAACGCGGTCCGACAAATGGCAATCGACATCGCGATGCAACTCTTCACTGTCGCTGACGGCGAAGCTGTTTCGCCAATCGGATGGAAGGCAATCGCAGATCCAGTCGGAAACAGTCCGCGACCGTTTGCGGTTTCGACTCGTCGACCATCGGCTGATGGGATGCAGAACACTCCTATGTGGAGCAGTTTGCCGAACGGAGAAGCCTGGACGGGCATCTACCGGTCTGGCGCGTTTTCAATGCCGCCGCAGTTTTCTTTTTTTGTAGCTGGTCACGATGGCTTTCCGTCCGCGCCATTGCAAGGGAAAAACGTCGTGCGACTGCGTGATGCGTCGACTCTAGAGATCCTGCGGTCGGAAACTCCGCGTAGAAACGACACAGCTCAGCAAATCGCGTGGGACACGTCCGAACTCGCAGGGCGACAAGTCTTTGTCGAGATCGTCGATGGCGACGCGGCGACCGCATATGCGTGGCTCGCGGTCGGACGATTCTCTATGCCGGAACTAAATCCAAGCCTGGTTCCACAGCGACGAGTCCAAGCCGCTGCGATCGTTCAAGAGTTTGGATTGGTCGAGTTACGACAGACACTCACCGAGGCTCTTCCACAGCATGTGAACGATCCGATTACTGCAAAAGCCTTAGCAGTCGCGCTGGTGAGTGTGTCGAACGATGCGTCGACGTTGAGCCGGGCCATTGCCGCATCGATTGACTTGCAGGCTTTGAACAATCCAGTTCGAAAACAAACCATCGAAGCCCTGACGTCACCAAATCTAGGCGAAATCGAAACTCTAACAACGCTCATGAAACTGGCGACATCGGTCGAACAAAACCGCATCGCGGACGAATTGTGTCGCGATTCAAACGGAGCGTCTGCGTTGCTGAATCTTGTTGCTCAAGGATCAGCCTCGCCTAGGCTATTGGCCAATCCGCGGCGAGCTGAGATTCTGAAACGACTGCTGGACGAAACACAATCCGACCTCGCTTCGAAACTGTCAGCAGGTGCAGAATCTGCTGACGCGAAGATCACGGAGTTAATCGCGTCGCGAAAACAAGAGTTTCTTCAGGCTTCGACCAATAAAACACGCGGCCAGGCCGTGTTCGAAAAGAACTGCATCGCCTGCCACCAAGTTGGCAAAATCGGTAAGCCGTTCGCGCCCAACCTTGATGGCATCGGCAATCGAGGATTGGACCGATTGCTCGAAGATGTGCTCGATCCGGATCGCAACGTCGATCACGCGTTTCGGGCAACCACGATTGTTACTGATGGCGGCAAGGTACTACACGGGCTGGCAAAAGACGCAAACGACAATCAAGTGCGAATTGTTGATTCAACTGGTGTTGAGCATCTGATCAATCGTGATGCGATTGAAGATGAAGTACGGTCTAATCGCTCACCTATGCCCGCGAATTTGGGTGAAACGCTATCGAAGGAGGAGCTTGTAAACTTGATGGCTTATTTGCTATCGCTCACAAACGCGTAGTGGCTGTGTACGAGAATGGCACGCGGAATCGAAAGCTGGACGTCGGAAGCTCGCGCACTCGTTTCCGCCGCGTGAATTGTCCTCCTGTCCAGGCGTACAATGCCGCATGCTGGATTTAGGTTTTCGACGCAATACTAAATGAACTCATCGAACACTTGTTCGACTGCGACAATTCGCGTGTGAAGTTGCTTTGTCGCCTTCTTGGTTTGCGATCCTTCGGCGGCATTTTCTCTTGCGGCGGCGAAGTCGAACGCGTTATCGACGTCGTCCAATCCCGTAGCAGCTTGAGAATACTTACCTCGCTGGAAGGCCGTGACCAGATCTCGCGAGGAAAAGTCGCCGTCGCAATTCCAGTCGCCATCGGCCCAACCCGAGTTGCCTGCGATGCCATCTTCATATTCGCCGACGCGGAAGATTAGAACCAGATCCGTAGAATTGAAGATGCCGTCTAAGTTCACGTCACCGACGCTAGTGCCTAAGATATCCTCAACCAGGAAGAACATGTCGAGATCGCTGACAACTCCGTCCCCGTTTAGGTCAAAACGAGGAATGCCGTTGTTCGATCGCACAACCGAGCACATCAAATCGATGTCCTGAACATCCACGACAAGATCGCCGTTCAGATCGCCAGGAATTGACGCACCAACAACGATCCCCGGAGAAGGAGCTGCAGCCGTCCAGCTGGACGCATCGTTTCCAAACTTGGCGGGGATGGTTCGCGTCAACGAATCTCCGGAACCGTCCGCAGAACTCGGCCATGGAGCGTTGTCATCGTACGCAACCTGATCTTCAAGCAACCGAGGAATGAAGGACGGTTTTTCAGCCGGAGGTTCATCAGGACGTTGCAGGGTCACAGAGTCATCGCCATTGTCTAGCTTGCCGGAATAACCACCGACGATTCGCACACTATCCACGATTCCGTACTGTGTTTTGAATGCGGCAAGTTTGCTTGGATTCGTCGATGGATCGAACGAAACAACAACGATAACTCCACCAGCAGGCAACATAGTGCCGGCCTTGAAGTCAAAATCGATGCCTTCGCGAATCCGCCAGTTCGTCAAATCTACAGTTTGAGCTGACGAATTGTATAGCTCGACAAATTCCAAATCGTCATCGTTCAGGGTCGAATCGATGGCGAGCGCTGCCGCAGTCGGATCCGCTGGATGATAATTCAACTCGCTGATCACGACCGGTCCAACGCGAGCTGCTCCATTCGCGAAACCTAACGAATTATCAGCGAGCGGGTACATGATGCCGGAAGCGTTCGGAATTCGTCCAATTGTTTCGCCGTTCGCCGATGCACCGAATCTAGCTGAATCGATCACTTCAATCAGCTGATCATCGTTTGCTTGCCACAGCCAAAGGGTTTCGCCTTGCGAGCTACTAAGGGCAAAGTCATTTGGATCCGCACCAAGCGACGCGTTGAAGTCGTTTTCATCAAACGTCAAGTATCCACCCGGAGCGACCAACGTGCCGCTAGGGATTTTGAACTTCATCGGTGTCAAAGCTGAATCAGACAGATACCAGCCACCGATGTCCATGACGGTACTTGATGTGTTGAAGAGCTCAATCGTGTCGACTTGCGGGAAATCGGTGTGACTGAGCACCTCGTTGATCACTATCGAAGCGATTGGATTCCGCTGTGTGGCGTGGCCTGGCGAGCCGTGTTGATTTTCGCTGGCCTGCCAAATTGAGGCGTCGCCCCAGCGTTTGTACGATACCGACGTGTCTTGTACTTCTAACGATTTTCCGTTCCCTGCGGCACTGACTTGCCAGTCGTCTTCGTAATCAAATCGCAAAATTGCTGCGTCATGCGGCGCCGGCAACAGAATCGCGATTTCTTCGCCTGTGTTCGAAAGCTCGCCAGAAAACTCGCCAACGACCTTTAGCGATTGACCGTAATGACGGACGAAAGCATCGACGTTTTCTGTGACGACTGCGTAATCGCCAGGTGCAATCGTCACTGCCGGGAACGTGAAGTCGACACCGGTTAGACGGACGCCTTCGACGTTGAGCGGAACATCGCTGATGTTTTGGACCTCGACAAAGTCGAGCGGACCGTCTGCGCTGTTGTCGAACATCAATTCAGAAATACGCAAGCCGTCAATCAATTCCGCTGCGGTCGATTTCTGCTCGACCGGAACGGACGCTTGAAATGACATGCCGAATACAAGGTCTCGGCTGGCATCAGAGACTTGGTGTACTTCGACAGCGAAAACGTTCTGTCCCGTCTTGAACAAATTGGCCGGTACATTGAATGGTCCTTCGACCTGTGCTTCGTTTACGCTGCGATTGGCGAATGTATCAAACGCGACTTCTCCATCACGCATGCCCTGTCGCACAACTTCTACACCGTTTAAGTAAACAACAAATCCGTCGTCAACTTGAGTTTCAAATTCGGCCGTGATTCGAGACAGATCTAGTTCACTGCCAACGTTGAAGTTTCGACGGAAGTAATATGTTCTGCTCGTCAGTTCGAACTCGGTCTGAATCGGGTATGCAAGCCGCTCTTGCTCGTTGCCGAGTGGTCCAATTCCGGTATCCCACTGGCTATCGTCATATTCGAGATCTCGCCATGCGGTTCCCAGGTCTTCTCCCGATCGATCGTATTTCCATTCAGCATTCCACGAAAACCCTAAATCAACTTGATCTGTCTGTTGGTCGCCATTTGACGAGCCGGGCGACGGCACCATGAACTGAAACTCGGTTGCCGCATCTGGCGATCGTCCTTGAGATACCTCGCTCGTCTGCGGATACGAGAACACGAAATCGAGCAGATTCAGTTCGGGGTCAAAAAATCCGATTTGCTCTAGGTCGGGCGACAGCCGGAAATCAACATGGTCATTACCATCCTGTGGATCGCCATCGGCCGTGAATGCTCGATAGCCATTGGCTGCGATAAACGACAACGGAGCGATTTGAGACTTGCTCGGAATAGCGAATGGCTTGTCAGACAGATAATGACCACCAATCGCAGCCGGAAAGTTCGTCGGATTGTGCAGTTCGACAAAGTCTTGCTTCACTCGAATGTCACCATCGGTATACCACTCGTTGATAACAAGGTGTTCGCCGGAATTCACCGGTTGCGGCAGATTTTTTCCACCAAATGACGGCCGCGTCAAAGCCCATTCGGCATCATCGCCCATGCGACCGATCGACAAGTTGTCCAGTTGCAATCCAAACGTTACGGCATCGACAAGTTGACGATCGGCAGAATTGTCATACAGCGATAGAGTCTCACCGTCAGCCGAAAGTCCAAATCCTGTTTGAGGCACGGGAACATTCACTGATCCCGCAACAACTGACAAGTAGCCATGAGCCGACAGCACGGTTCCCGCAGGGAAGATGAACTTGTCTGAAATCGACGCGTCGTCGGTTAGCGAATAACCGCTGATGTCGAGTGGCGCTGCGGACGGATTGAACAGCTCGATGAGATCCGGATATTCGCCATCAATTTCGATCGTCGATTGAGACGCAAGGACTTCGTTAATGCGGACTGAAGCTGGACTGTTGCGATCGACAGTCCAAGTTTCCGACGACGTAGGCTGCGATTGGACGAAGCCAAGAGCGTTCTTGCCGATAACATCGACGGTATAATCGCCATTCGCTAGGTTCGACAATTGAATGGCCTCGTCGATGGCGCGCTCTGTACTGAATTCGCCACCGTTGACTCGGTATTGATAGTGTGTGATCGCCGGCCCGCCAACTTTCAACGTCGCCGAAGTTGAGTCCGTTGTGCCGATGGGAGCTCCAATGATGACGGCGCCAAGCGGCACATCGGATCCCATATCTTGTCCATCGATACCTGCACCGGCCGCTGTCGATCCTGGAAGAAGCTTCGCTCCATCGGCCAGCGAGCTGATGTGTGGATCACCAAATTGATTCCCAACGCCGCCAACTTCGGCATCGACGGCCGGCAAGAACGAGTGCGTGACGGTCAAGTCGGTATCAGGTTGAATGTGGTCGAACGTGAATGGCACATCGTTGAAAATGCTGTTCTGTACGACGGCACCTCGACCTGGACCAGAAGTTTGTCCGGGCAAATCGAAATACAGCGGCGCGAAGGAAGAGCTGACAACGGTGTTGCTCAGGAAGTGCATGACCGCGTTCTCTTTGATAAGAGACGCATGTTGAACGTTGGCAAGCGTGTTACCGATAACCCAGAATGTTCCTGCGGACGACGATATCGTATTCGATTCGCCTGGGTCGACGTTGAATTCATCCTTGATGAAATTCTGGAAAGTGTTTCCTTCAATCCACACGTCGCCCGTCATGTCGAGGGCATCGTCTCCACCACCCATGAAAGTGTTTTCACGAATGATCGGGATTGGGCCAGGCAGTCGAGGAGCATCGAAATCGACGCTGTCGTTGTGACCTGTGATATGGCCAAAAACATTACGCTCTAGGATCCATTGGCCATTGTTGGGGATTCCTCGGCCCCATATATGCTCACTTTGATTGTCCGATGTCGGCGCCTGGCCGGGATCAAAGATGTTTTCAAAGACGGAATCTCGCACGACTAGCGAAGAATTAATCGACCGGATCCGACGTCGGTCGGTATTGTCCAGCGTTACATGGTTGAGCGTCAGCTCAGATCCCTCTAGACCAATCATGCCATCCGATGTCACGCCATATTCAATAATCGCGTGATCGATACGGCTGTCGTTCATGCTGTTGCGGAACTGTAGCCCATCCCAAGAACCACTCGATCCTGGCAAACGTGTGAAGCGGATCTTTGCGTTTTCCGTTCCAATCGCATCAAGCCGTCCGTTGATCAACAGTCGTGCGTTATCGCGAAAGAAAACCGTCGTTCCCGGTTCGATCGTCAACGTAACACCGTCTGGAATCGTGACAGAACCGGAGATTTCGTACGGACCCGAATCGGCGTTCCACGTCGTGTCTGCAGTAATTGAAGAAATGACTTGTGTTGGCGTGTCATACCAAACGTCGACGGTCTCACGTTCTAGAACGTTTCCGCTTCCGTCCTTTCCGTCGAATGCAATTACTTCGAATCGATTTAAGCCGGGGAACATTCGCAACAACGTCGCGTTCTGTTCGTTGATCTCGACTGTTTTCACCGAATCCAGAATCATGTCGAACGAAACGTCGGAGCTTGTCGGTTCGTGCTGATGAATTTCGACTGCGATCGTGTTTGTGCCAGAAACGAGCGACTCAATGGGCAGCGTGAAATCGACTAATTGGTTTTCGTTGCTCTTTGACCCATTTGCAAATGTATCGAATGCCGCGTCATCCGGTAGATTTTCCCGAGCGACTTCAACGCCATTGATATAGACCGCAATTCCATCGTCATATCGAATGCTCGCTTGCAACGCAGTTATCTCGTCCGCGTTCTCGATATCGAACGTGCGACGGAAATAACTCGTTTGAAATCGGTCGTTGGTTGGCCCCCCTTCGATAACGGTAGTTTCGTCGCCATCGCCGTAGCCGAACTCGCCGTTTCCAACTTTCCACGCATCATCGTTGAAGTCAGATTCTCGCCACGCATTTCCTTGGTCGGAACCGTCGTCCAGATACTTCCACTCTGAACCTTCACGGAAAATGGAAACGGTTTCTGTCGCGGTGTTAGAACCGGCTGCAATCGACCAATTGCGGTTTGCAGCTAGAGTGTCGACCGGCAGACCGTTTACGGTCACAGACTGAGTGAACGCGGCCGGCGCACTTCCCGACAACACCAGTGACGGATCCGTAAGTCGCGGAATGATCCCGTTGTTGTCGCCATTGGTTGTAACGGTCAGTTCGAGATTGATTTGATTCTTGA
Source organism: Planctomycetales bacterium (assembly GCA_020426925.1). Lineage (GTDB taxonomy): Bacteria > Planctomycetota > Planctomycetia > Pirellulales > Pirellulaceae > JAGQPC01. Next base: position 12,628 of record JAGQPC010000233.1, read on the forward strand.
CGTTCGCGGCGCGGCGTCGGATGAAATCTTTGATTCCGTCGATCGCGGCTTGGTTGGCGAAACTGCCGATCGCATTGTCAATGACTTCGCTTGCTTCATCGGAAAGCAAAATGTTGTCGGCGAGATCGATGAACTGTCCGTAGTATTGCTGGCGAAATTCGGCGTGCTCGATCAAACGATTCAGTGCCGGCACATTTTGCGGCCGATTTACCGGATAGTTCGCGTTGGTGTACATCGAGTCCAGGTCGTACGGCAACATGCGAAAACGAGCGTCGTTGACACCGACGTACATCGCATAGTCGTCACCTCGTCGGTCGCCGGTAAACAAGCCGTATTCGTCGTTCGCCAACAGCGAGTTCATCGCGAATGCTCGGAACCATTGTTCGACGTCAGCGACTGCTTGCACGTCCTGGACATATGTTTCGTCGGGTGCATTGTTGAGGACATTCGTGAGATTGATCACGTCGCTCCAGTCGGCTTGCGACGCATTTGAGTTCTTCACGTAACTGACATACGGAAGAGGATCTTCGCCTCGATAAACCAGCCCCGCACTTTGGCCGCCTGGTGGAGACTCGTCGTCACGCCGGCCTCGATAGACCGTGCCGTCTGGATCGTTTGGAAAATGGTTTGCCGCGTAGTCGCTGTCGAGCACTTCGACGTGTGCGTAGTAGCCACCGTTCTTGAGATCGACACCGTTGGAAAACATTCGCACTCCGTGCGCGTCGGCCGTTTCTATTCCAGCAAGCCGGAACAGTGCGGCACCGGAAACTTGATTTTCCGGGTTTGACGCGTTGATGTTAACTCGAGTCACTCCCTTCCAAGGTCGATCGTTTGGAATCGACAAGCGATTATTTGGAATTGCGTTCGAGCGACTAGCGCTTCCTCGGATGCGGACGCCTGCGTTATAGATGACGTCGATTCCTGTTCCGTTGACCGCGATGAACGTCGTATTGAATTGAGCGTCGCTCTGCCGATTGATGCCAGTGAATTCGTTCCGCTCCGTCGGCGTCATGACTTGAAAGTAGATAGGCGTACTTTCCGGATTCCATTCCGCGTCTTGATCAAAACTGTCAAGGACCTGGTACAGCGCGTTGACGACTTGAGCACCTTCGTTCGTAGGCGCGGGCCATGTGCGAGAAGCTGCTTGAGCGTCGGTCGCTTCGACATAGAATTCCACGACCGCCATATCGGCTTGCGGTGGAATCACACCGGAAACAGTCCCTCCGCCGGCCGCTGTCATTGCGACGGCTTCAAAGTTGTCAGCACCCGCGATTCGCCAGTGCAGTGTTGCTGATGCATTTGGCTGCTCGTCGGTCAACCGAGCTGTAACCGTAACCAATTCGTTCGATTGAGGGATCGCAGGAGAATGCAGCACCTCTGAGATCAACGGAGCGACATTCGTGGACTTGGCCGAATTCTCCACGCCGGGGGTCCCATTCAGTGAAGCACTGGATGTCCAGTTTTGGCCGACGTTGTTCGACATCGCTGGGTTGATTAGCTCCATCGAATGTCCGTTGCCGTCGTGCCCCGCAGTCCAAATCCATCCTGTGTGGCCTCGGTCGACCGGACCAACTGCGCGAGTTGACCAATCGCCTTCGCTGGCGTAGCGAACGGAATCGACTTGGACGCCGGAACTGTTTATGAGTTCGATCGTTTCCCCGTTGTTCGCGAGTTGTCCTGTCCAGCCGCCGACAACGTTCGTCACGCCAGGATACTTCGTCTGAAACGCGTTCACGTCCGCAGCTACGACGAGATAGCCTCCGGCCGGAATCGAAACGTTCGGGAACGTGAAGTCAACGCCACGAGTAAACTGCCAACCCGTCAGATCGGTGTCCAGCGGACCACGATTGTGGAGTTCGATGAATTCCTCTTCGACGTTTTCGGCATCGAGAATTCCTTCGCGAGGAAGGTTGTACATCAGTTCGTTAATGACGATCGACTGCGACGCATCGGCAATCGGCGCTACAACGTTCAATTCACCGGGAGTTGGAATCGAAAAGTAACCGGTTGAAGCCAAGTCCGCTGAGACTCCGTACGAAACGTCAGCCATCTGACTCGGGAACTCCGGCGAAAACTCGGAAGCGACGGTCGTTCCATCAGCTTGAACGAGCGCAAGATACTCGCCGTCCTTGGAAAGCTTGAAGTTCGTGTGCAGCTCACTACCCGACTGGCGAATGTTCTCTCCCGATGCAAAGATCACGAGATGCTCGTTTGGGGCAAGCGTGGTGCTTGGGAATTTCCATTTTGCCAAATCGGCGGAATCGTCGGTTAAGTACCAGCCGGTGATGTCCTGAGGTTGGTTTCCAGTGTTGCGAAGCTCAATCCAATCAGAATGACCCCCGTTGCGGTCGATCAGGCCGGTTTCATTATCCGCAAGGAACTCGCTGACGACGACAGTTAGAAGCTGCCGGTCTTCCAAAGCTTCGCAGCGAGGCTTTCTTTTTGAAAGCGTGGAATTGCGCACGGATGAAAGTCTCTGCCACTGCATAAATCTGCCTCCCATTGAAATCCACAATTCTCAGGATTCCAATGCATCACAAAGCACTGGCGCGATCGCGCTCAGCTAGAAGTTCTCGTTCCGGAAACTTGCCTCGTTCCACCCGTGCGGTCTGAATTCAAACCACCATTAACATTATGTTAAGAGTTCGCGAGGAACGCACGTTAAACGAGTGACAAGCCGTAAAGTACTCAGGCGATTTGTTCACATGCATGAACGTTGCGTCAGACCAAGCATCGGAACGGGAGGGACATTGAAACAGCGGCGCAACCTCGCGTTTTAGCTTTACAGCGACCGCAGTTTACCGCTCAGTGCGATCCATTTTCGCACTGTGGGCCCGACCGCAGAGCCAGCAATCCTTGTACCAAGAGCCAAACAGGAACAGTCCACTGAATGATGGGAAGATCTCGTTTCCGAAGCCAAACCAGGAAACAACGGCAGACCCGACGAGTCCAGAAGTGATAATTGCTGACGCGACTTTGCTCGTGTAGCCGTGTGCGCCGAAAACGTCGACGCGCCGAATTGCGAAGACATAAACCATGAACGGAATGCTTAGCACCCACGCTGTTGCCAGAGTGTCGAATGCATCCGTCATAGGCACGTCCTGGAAACTCCGCCAACGGTTCCATCGGCCTGTTTAGCGATCAGACGAAAAATCAACGGACAGCGAATGACGCGTCGTGAACGCGGCGTGCTTGCATTCCAGTTCCTCAAGCTCCGATTCGAGCCAAATGCTGAAGTCAATGGTTTTATCTGCGGCTAGCAGTTCATGCTCAACAGGGATCGATCCTGACTCTGGACGAGTTGCGTTTTTTCCGGTCGTCGATTTCATGTTCAATCTCCTTTAGCCGGGCAGCTATCTCCAGCCTAGTCACTGGCCGCGATTTCGTCACGAAGTAAGCACTTGGCGTGCCAATCGCGAAATTCTTGCCGCAATCGGCAAAGTCAGCTATTTGACGACGCCTGCTAACCGAACTGTGCGAGTAGCTGTCTCTTTTTGAATACACGAAAACTCCGTATTGAACACATCGAATCGTGAAATGAACCTTCGTGAGGATTTGGACAAAAAAATCGCCCGTGCTGGCAATATCCGGAAATTGACAGCGAAAAACTACTCATGGGGCAGAAGCCCTCAAGAATCAAGAAAAACACTCAGTCCAATCGCCGTGTCTATTCGGAGCAGAAAACATGATTAAGAAAACGATTTTTGGAAGTCTGGCAGGTTTGCTGGTTATGGGGTTCCTTTTTGGTGGGGACGCGATTAGCTATGCCACCAGTAGTTTGGGTTGGGTAAGAACGTCCGTTAAGAACAGCGTGCCGGTGTCGCTGCAAATCGAACGAGCACGAGAGATGGTGCAAAAAATCCAACCCGAGGTGTACAGGAACAAGCAATTGATTGTGCGAGAAGAAGTTCAGCTCGAACGTCTCGCCGATCGAATCTCGGCAATCGAAGGTAAGCAGATTGCTGAAAAGAAAAACATTCTTCGCATGAAGGACGATCTCGGCACAGGAGACCGACACATCTACTACGCCAGCACTCGCTACTCGCGCGAACAAGTAGAAGTTGACTTAAGTAACCGATTCCGTCGCTACAAGACTCGGTCGGAAGAATTGGACCATTTGCGAGCTCAATACACGCAGCAAGCAAAGCTGTTGGAAACGGCTCACGAAAAGCTCGATAAAATGCTCAACAGCCGCAGCCAGCTAGTCGCCGAAATCGCGAAGCTTGAAGCTCAGGAAAAAATGGTTTCGGTCGCGAAATCGGCCAGTGAATTCGCAATCGATGACAGTCAGCTCGCCCGAGCGTCTGAATTGATCCGCGACATTGAAGCTCGATTGACTGTAGATCAGCGCATGCTGCAAGAGTCGGTCGAATTTGCGGAAGAGATTCCTGTCGACGAACCTGCTGCTGAAGAAGATCTGCACGAGCAAATCGCTCAGTACTTCGCTGACGAAGCATGCTGCGACAGTGAAACAGACACTTTTGTCGCTGAAGCAGAAATTGACATCGAACTTACTGATACGCTGTAAACGGATCGTGTGTTCTTTCATCGAGCGGCCTGCAGCAATTGCGGCCGCTTGCGTTTTGTCGTGAGCCAGACGCTATGCATCAAACAAGTCACCGACCGATGACGATCACGACCGTCTTGCCGAGCCAGTGTTCCACAGAGGGCCACTTTGCGATGACCAACCGACCAGGGCCACGTTTTCAAATGTGGATCGACGCCGTCGGCGGATACTTGGTCTGCCTGAGTGACGAGATCCTGATCGGACAAGCGATTCCGGAATCTGTCGCGGACGTGCCGATTTTTGGAGATCTGTCTCGGCGTCATGCTGTATTGCGGCGGGAGGGCGAAAGTTACGTGATCGTGCCCCACGCAAAGACTTTGGTTGAGCAACAAGCGATCGATGGATCTCGCTATCTGCGGGACGGCGACGAACTTCAATTCGGTGCAAGTGTGTCGATGCGATTTCGGCAGCCTCATCCGCTCAGCCACTCGTGTCGGTTGGAATTTACAAGTCCGCACCGCACGCAGCCGCATGCTGATGCGGTCGTGGTCCTCGCAAATTCGTGCGTGCTTGGCCCCAGTGAAACCAGTCATGTAGTTTGTAGACACTGGACTCGAGATCTCGTTTTGGCCCGTGAAGGCCAGGACCTCCGCTGTCACACAGCCGGAGTTATGGAAGTAGACGGTAAGGACGTTAAACAAAAATCGGCGATCAATTTGAACTCGCGAATCTGCGGTGAAGACTTCTGCGTCAGCCTGGAGCAAATAAACTAGGAAAATAAAGTGGAAATCCGGCTGCAACTTTTTGTATCAAATCAAGGTAAAAGCAATTGATGCGTGTCGGGCGCGTGTAAGAGTCGTCTTTGTCCATGCTGTATAGATTAGGGAGGCGACGTAATGTTGACGCAAGCGAACCGGGACTTACCAGAAGCGGCGCTTCGTCAGTTGGGCAACAATTTCGTCAAAAGGGGCGCGGATCAGAACCAAGGGTCGGGTGAGCTGAACCGCGAAGAATCGATGCAGAATTTTGAACCCAATGCTGACGAACGAGAATTTGGCGCAACAGTGGCCGATCATAACGCAGACATTCGAAAACGGCCGATGAAGTTTGCCTATGCGAGTGGTTCTCAGCCGCTAGCCGGGTTCACAATCAAACGAGGCGTCGGTTTTGGCGGGTTCGGCGATGTCTACTATGCAACCAGCGACGCAGGAAAAGAGGTCGCGCTCAAACGGATCCAACGCAATCTTGATGTTGAACTACGCGGCGTCAGGCAGTGCCTGAATCTCAAGCATCCAAACCTAGTATCGCTCTACGACATCCGTTACGACGATGAAGGCCAGGCCTGGGTCGTGATGGAATACGTCTCAGGTGAAAGCCTGCAGGACGTAATCGAGCGAAATCCAAACGGCATGCCCGTCGATCAAGTCGTGAGTTGGTTTCGTGGGTTGGCCGAAGGTGTCGCCTATTTGCACGACAATGGAATCGTCCACCGGGATCTAAAGCCGGGAAACATCTTCGTCGACAGCAGTCTCGTCAAGATTGGTGACTACGGCTTAGCAAAGTTCATTTCATGTAGTCGTCGTAGCGGTCAAACGGAAAGTGTCGGCACGTTTCATTACATGGCGCCAGAAATTGGACTCGGCCGCTACGGAAAAGAAATCGACATCTACGCGATGGGCATCATGTTGTTTGAGATGCTGACTGGCCGCGTGCCCTACGATGGCGAGTCGAGCCAAGAAATTATCATGAAGCATCTTACGGCTGAGCCAGATGTCAGCATGCTTGCTGAACCGTATCGAAGTGTCATTGCAAAGTCACTGAATAAGGACCCGGAAAAACGTTATCGAAGTGTTCTCGACATGGCAAACGGTCTTGGTCTCGCGTCCGGAGCTAATCCCGGTCCACAGCAAGTGTTTGTTAACCAAAATCTTAATACTGCAGATAAGAACAGCGCGGTGACCGCACAAGTCGTTGCACCAGCCGTTGCGAGCATTCCCGAAGAACCGATCGCGAAAGCAGTTCGCGAATTACTGACTAAGGCGAATGCCAAGTGGAATTCTCCGGAGATCAACTTTCCGGCGAAGATCTGTTTTGTCATTTGTTTTGTGCTGATCATGATGAGCGTTGGCGGTCCCTTGTTGGGATTCGCGTTCGTTGCCGCTGGCGTTTACGCAGTCTACTACGTTGTTTGGTATTTGCTTAACGCGATTGGCGTCGATGCTCCAACTCGGACTGTTGACGTGCCAGTCAACGCAGAAGTTGTGACTCCGGTTGCACCAAAACCGGACGAGCGGCTCGCTCCGGCCGTGAAAAGAGCGAGACGGCCCAAACCAATTAACAAGCAACAAATAGCCTTCGAGGTTCGTCAATCGCTCGGCCAGCAATCGTTGCTGCGGAAGGCTCGCGACTTGACCGGTTCGATGCTGATGGCGGCTGCAGTTGTCAGCGTTGTTTGCGTGCTGACAATGCTAATCGGGATACAGAACTTAGACACGGCTATTTATAGCTGGGGCCCGAATTACGCGTGGATGACGCTGTCGAGCGTAGTCGCTGCCTGGTCGATACTTTTACTGTCAAAATTCTGGGAAAAGACGTCTGGCGATCAAGCGTTGCGGCGGTTTCTGATGCTGACCGTGGGACTCGGCGTCGGTGCGTTTTCGTTTTTCTTAGCTCGGGTTTTGATGTTCAGCCCTGGTTTTGTCCTGACAGGAATCGAAGGGCCGCTACAACTGACTGAAACGAATCGGCTGCTTTACAACTTAGATGGAACGCCAGACCTATTGGCTTACATGGCCTACTTCGGCACTCTGTTCGGTGGCTTGAGAATGTGGCTGCACGCCGATCCGCTTCGTGCTTCGCGACTGCGTTTTTTCTCCACGCTGATCGTGATCGGAGCGGGCATTTTGCTTCACACGGTTTTGCCGATCCCCAAAGGATTCCTGATCGCCGCCACGACAGCAATCGCAGTTCAACTCTCCTCTCCTTGGATTGATAATGACGAACGCTACCTAGTCAAGAAGAAGTTGGAACAACGCCAGTTGGAAATGACCAGCTAGGAGACAAACAATGATGGTACGCACAGACTTTAGCCTGCTTTTCATTGTGCTGATATTGTTAGCCGCAGGCGTCGTGATGTGCATCCTTTTCGTGCGGCTGCTGATGTCGAAACGGCATGCTGCTGTCGGGGTTATAGCCGCTGTCGCTGCGTGTCTGATCGCCTTTGTGGTCGCGGTTGGTGTGGCGGTTTGGTATCAGCGTATGGCGGTCGTGGAGAGACATGAAGCCATATTACGGCGAGACATGGCCGAAACGATGGCACGCGCGGCTGAAATGCACGAGAGGCAGCGGAAACTTTCGCTGCAGCACGACATTGAAATCGAAACCGGAACCGCGCAGCAAATTTCGCCGGAACCGGTTCCCGAAGCCGATCATTCAGACGATGCGGTAGCCGAGGTAAACGAAGAGACACTCGATTCAACGGGTTCAGGATTGGAGTCGGAATCCTCCGAATTGGAAATAGAGTTACCAAACGAGAACGATGCTAACGCTCCGAATGAGCCAGACGGCAATCCGGAAAAAGATAATTCTCCAGAGGCGGCAGAAGCCGATTGGATTTCAACCAGCGCCGCAATCGCAACTGCACCAACTAACGCGCCGGAATGGGTAGACGATTGGCGGGGCCGCGACCTCGATTCCAAATTCAGCTGGAAAGGCTTTCCAGCCAAGATCGTTAGTTCTGACCCTGCGCCTGATGTAATGACGTGCGCAGAGGATCTTTCAGCCAAACTACCCGAGGCTTGTAAGGGTTATGTGGCGTCGTACAGTCCATGGAAAATTGACCCAACGCACAGATTAATCAACACCGCCATCGAAGATGAATACGTCGAGACGATTGACACGAGTGTTGGCCCGCAGCGGATTCTTCACAAGTTGTTGGTCTTTGATCATGAATTTAAAGAGCATGCAGACGTCGAAATCCAACATGCACGAATCGCCAACCGAGTTGGCGTTACCGGTATCATCTCCGGAGCGATCCTCACGTCATTGGCGGGTGTCTTTGGAGTGATTTCGTTCGCGCTCAGGCGGCAAGAGCGTCGTCTTTCTACGCATGAATCAGCTGGCAACTGAGAAAGCACGTCGCGAAGTTTTCACATTCTGTTCGGGTGAACGTCTTTGCGCAAGTCGCGTTCGATTCGTGGATCTGCCGACACAATCGATTCAAGGTGACCGTTCGCAACGATTGTTGCATTGATTGCGGATCCAATCGCCAGCGTGTTACGATGACACGTCGATAAGAATTCGGCGATGCAATCCTGTTTGCGACAGTCGCAGAGCGATGCAACGGTTAGCGTGAAACAAAATGCCCCAGAACAACTCAGACGCCATCTTAGTTGAACGGATTCGCAAAGGCGATACCGACGCATGGAGCGATCTGATTTCTCGATACGAAGGGCGGCTACTCGCATTCGCAGAAAGTCGCCTTCGACGTCGCGACGTGAGTGAAGACGTTGTCCAAGAATCGTTCATCGGCTTCCTGAATAGTTTGCCCAACTTCGATGGCAAACGTCCGCTGGAAAGTTACCTGTTTACGATCTGCGCGCATAAACTCACTGACCATTTGCGTCGCGAAGGCCGCCGCCCTACGTTGCCATTGTCCTCAACTCAAAACAGCAGCGATGGCGACTGGCAGATCCCCGGAACATCGCGTCCCGCAAGCAGTATCGCTCGCAGCGGTGAACGCAAACGACTCGAGGAAGACGCACTCGCCGTCGTGTTGAAGGAGCAAGTCGAGCATTGGCAACATAAGAATGACTGGACAAAGATTAAGTGCATGGAACTGTTGTTTGTCCGTGGGCGAGCCAACAAAGATGTCGCTGAACTCTTAGATATTACGGAACAACAAGTGGCCAATTTCAAATTCGATTTCTTGGCCAGGCTTCGCAACCAATTGAAAAAACAGAATCTCTCGCAAGAGATTTTTCCGGAACTGCAGCAGTAGCTGTTTTCAAAAATACATTCGCTCCCAACAGCACCAAACAAGGAAGAATCATGTCTCGCTATTCACTTGACGAATTTGTCGAATCGACTCGCCAGCAGGATCAAAACCAAGGGCTCTTCGAGCTTGAGAGCCCGCGATTCTTGGAAGTTAACCTTGATGGAATGGTTTGGATCAAAATGGGGTCCATGATCGCTTACGTCGGCGACGTGAAATTCACGCGCGAGGGCATCATGGAAAAAGGAATCGGCAAAATGCTCAAGAAAGCGGTCACAGGCGAAGGCGCTAGGCTGACGAAAGCGGAGGGCTTTGGCCGAGTGTATTTGGCCGATTCGGGCAAGAAAATCCAGATCCTCAACCTGCAGGACGACTCGCTGTTCGTGAACGGCAACGATCTCTTAGCGTTAGAGCCGAGCGTCGAATGGGACATTTCCGTCATGAAAAAGCTCACGGCGGTTATGGCCGGCGGGTTGTTTAACGTTCGTTTGCAAGGCACCGGAATGGTTGCCATATGCACGCACTACGAACCGATGACTCTGATAGTAAAGCCGGATCAGCCAGTCATTACCGACCCTAACGCCACAATTGCGTGGTCAGGAAACCTCTCACCCGAATTCAAAACCGATGTGTCCTTCAAGACATTCTTGGGGCGAGGAAGCGGCGAATCGATCCAAATGAAATTCCAAGGCGATGGCTTCGTTGTCGTACAGCCTTACGAAGAGAATACGCTTCAAGCCGCTGACGCGTAGGTCACCGAACGCCGCAAGATTGAAGAACCTCATCGCAAACCCTGAGAAACAACTGATGAAATACACGCAAGCGGAATTGGAAGCATTTCTTGATGAGGCTCTATCGCCCTCCGAAATGTCCGAAATCGAAGCGGAGCTACGTTCCGATCAGGAGCTCGGCATCCAACTTCGAGCGATCCACGGGCGACGCGATGCAGGCGTGCATTCGCTGGGCGAGATTTGGCGTCGGCACCGAGTCAGCTGTCCTAACCGCGAACAGCTTGGAAGCTTTCTGCTTGGTGTGTTGGAAGATGATCACGCGGATTACATTCGATTCCACGTTGACGTTGTTGGTTGCAGATTGTGCTCAGCAAACATTGCTGACATGGAGTTGAGACAAAAAGAGGCAGCAGAATCGGCTCAGACACGGCGGACGAAGTATTTTCAGTCGAGCGCGGGCTATGTCCGGAAATCACTCGACTGATTACGGTTTGACTGGTCCAGCCGAGTCCATCGTCATTACCCACTAGTCTTCACGTCCGTCTTGGCAATACTGTTGGTATTCGTTCGGCACCCGACCTTTTGTCCAAGACCCACAAGCCGTGATCGTCCAAACCGATTCTCTGACCAAACGCTACGGTGAGTTTGTCGCATTGCATGAATGCACGCTTGGCGTTGACAGAGGCGAGGTGTTCGGCCTGTTGGGACCCAACGGTGCCGGCAAGACAACGTTGATCCGGACTCTGATGGGATTTCTGCGCCCAACGTCCGGAACAGCTACTATCGATGGCCTCGACTGTACGAAACAGTCCGTTGCTGTTCACGCGAAAGTTGCTTATTTGCCAGGTGACGCGAGACTTTTTCGTCGCATGCGCGGCTCGGAAGTTCTGCGATTCTTCGCTGACGCAAGACGAGACGGCGATTTTCAAAAAGCGAAAGACCTCGCGAAACGACTCGATTTAGACACCAAGCGGCGGGTCGGTTTGATGTCGACTGGAATGCGACAAAAACTGGCACTCGCCGCGACGTTAGCAACAGAAGCGACGATTCTGATTCTGGATGAACCTACGTCGAATCTCGACCCCAACGTGCGACGTGAAATTGGTCGCATGTTGGCCGAGGCAAAATCAAACGGTCGCACGATACTGCTGAGCTCGCACGTGCTGTCCGAAATCGAGGAATCTTGCGATCGCGTAGTGATTCTACGGCGCGGCCAGCTAGTGCACACTCAAGTAATGAGCGATTTGCGTGTACGTCATCAGTTCACGGCGACATCCAGCGGTCCGTTACCGACGATACCGGAGTCATTGCGGGATCGGATTTCGATTGTTGAAACAACCAAGGCCGATACACGGTCGCGAGTCACGCTTCATACGACTGGTGACCTAGCGCAATGTTTCGAATGGTTAGCATCTGTGAGCTTGTCCGACGTGCGAGTTGAGCCATTGGGGCTGCGATACATCTACGATCAATATCACCACACAGAATCAGCGTCATGAACAAAGCGTTTCTATTGAAGACGATTCGTGACGCGAGGCTGTTGCTGATCGCTTGTACTGCGACGCTGTTCGCGTTTAGCTGGATTCGGATTTTCATCGTTGCCAGTATGGAAGTCGGTCGGTTCCAAAAGATCACTCGGAATCTGCCTGATGTGATCAAGCGGCTTTCTCCAGTTCCAATCAATGAATTGGTTTCGTATCCGGGGCTCGTTGGCATCACTTTTGAAGAGCCGGTCGCGTATCTGATCATGGCCGCGTGGGCAATAGCCAGGGCATCTGATGTGATAAGTGGCGAGATCGGTCGAGGATCGATGGAAATGTTGCTCGCACAACCAATCAGCCGAGCAAAATATCTGTTCGGGCATTCGCTGGTTACCGTCTGCGGTATCGCCATCATTGCGGGTGCCGCCTACGGGGGGACACACGTCGGTATCACAAACGCAAAAGTCGAAGCGGGCCCCAACAGGCTGAAGTGGCGAGTCCCCGTGTTTGGCTTTGACGTGACCACGAACAAGAAAGCTGAACCTCGGTTTGAGCCGATGACGAAGTACGTTCAGCCGAAGGTTTTCCAAGCGGCGACGTTGAACTACTTCTGTTTCGGTTTCTTTCTGTGCGGGATTACCACGGCGGTTTCGAGTCTCAGTCGATTTCGTTGGCAGACCATCGGTTTGGTGGTTGCGTTTTACGTCGTCCAGACGGTGATTGAGCTATGGGGACTAGCCGCCGAGGGTTGGCGATGGGCTCTGAACTTCACATTTTTTTCAGCGTATGAGCCGATCGCCTTCAGCGTTAAGATTTCCGAAGACGCGTCGTACGCCTGGAAGTTTTTTAAGCCCGACAGTTTTGGAATGCTTCCGGATCTTGGCCCATTGGGGTGTGATGCAGCACTGCTAATTCAGGGCTTGTGCGGGTTCCTGTTCGCGTCCTTCTGGTTCAACCGACGTGACCTGCCCGCTCCTCTGTAGCGTATCTGCATCATCGGCGCGAAAGTGTGGAAAGCCGCTGGAAAATCGGCTTCGTCTAACGGACAATAAATGGTTGCAACGTCTCGATTGCTTAACCTGGGCCGACGCAACATTCCGCGTCATCGGTTTCCTGCCAGCAGGCCTGAAAGCTTCCGGTGGTTCGACCTATGCAGATGCGCTAAGTCTTCGTGAAAACGGAGCGTTCGCTTGTTCCTTTGTAATCTTTAATGAATAATCCAGGATTATTTCGCCGCAGAATCGCTGCGTAACCAAACAGTAAGTTCAAACAAATATGATCCAAATTTATTCTCGTGCTCTTTCTTCTTGTTTGCTCACTTTCGTCCTTGTTACGCAAGTCGGTCATGCGGGCGATTGGCCGCAGTGGCGATACGACGGTGGCCACACAGCTGCCAGCTCGGATCCATTACCCGCGGAACTTAGTCTCGCTTGGTCACGCGAGTATTCGCCACGCGTGCAAGTTTGGGATGATCCCCTCAATCACGATCTGATGCCCTACGATCGGATTTTCGAACCGGTTGTAAAAGACGGTCGCATGTACATCGGTTTCAACGACTCAGATAAAGTCGTCGCGCTCGATGCAAATTCGGGGCGTGAACTTTGGCGTTACTATACCGATGGCCCCATTCGATTCGTTCCCGTTGCGCACAAAGATAACTTGTATTTTGTAAGTGACGATGGACATCTTTATTGCCTGACGTCTGCCGATGGAAAGTTGAAATGGAAATTCCGTGGTGGCCCGTCCACTCAAATGGTCATTGGAAATGAACGGATGATTTCAGCATGGCCGGCTCGAGGCGGACCGGTAGTGCACGAAGATTCGGTCTACTTCGCAGCGAGCATTTGGCCATTTATGGGAACGTTCATTTATTCGCTGGACGCGGAAACCGGCGCTGTGAATTGGGTGAACGATTCGACGTCTGCACAATACATCAAGCAACCTCATAGCGCGCCTTCGTTTGCTGGCGTTGCCCCTCAAGGACAAATGGTCGTTGTCGACGATGCATTGGTCGTTCCCGGCGGACGGAGCATTCCGGCTGTTTTTGAGCTGAAGACGGGCAAATTCCGCTTCTTCGACATTGACGAAGGCGGCAAAGGAAACGGTGGCTCGCTGGTCGTGGGAAAGGGCAAACACTACTACGTCCATACGCGAGATCGAGGAGTTCGTGCTCACAAACTTGCTGACGGCAAGAAAACCGAATTCCAAATAAACGAGCCCGTGCTTACGGATGAGCGTGTCTACGGGTTCCAAGTCGTCAAGCCGAAAAAGAAAGATAAAGACAAGGACAAGAAGGACGACGAAAAGAAGGACGAAGATAAGAAGGATAGCGACAAGAAAAACGAAGACAAAAAGAGCGACGATAAGAAGGACGGCGACGGCAAAAACGACGGCGATGGCAAGAAAGTCGAAGCCAAAGATGACAAGAAAGAGGATGGCAAAAAAGACGACGAGAAAAAAGACGTCGCAAAAAAGGATGAGGAAAAAGGCGACGACAAAAAAGACGACAAGGACAGCGACAAAGACGACGGTAAAGATGGCGACAAAGAGAAGCCAGAGGAAAAGGAATACATCGCTGTTCGTGCTTTCGATGCAGAACACAAGCTTGTCTGGGAAGTCAGAGACCTTGATGGTACAGGCGACATCATCAAAGCTGGTAACAGGCTCTATGTCGTTGGAGCGGGCAAGCTAACCGCATTGCAGCTGACCGAAAAAGACGATGCGGCTCCAACGATTGCGTGGCAAAAAGACGTCGCCGACAATATTGTTCGATTAATCGCGGCAAACGATCGACTATACGCTGTCACACTCGACGGACAAATCCTGGCGTTCGATCAACCAGATTCGGAGTCGACGCAATTCGCAGAGCGCAAACGTGATCTCCAAGATTGGGGGAACTCCCAAATTGTTGACGATCTAATCGCGCAGTCAAAAATGCCCGGCGGAATCGTTATTTGGTACGGATTGCACGACGAGCAAACGCTTCGCCATCTGTTGAAGAATACCGACTATCAAATCGTTGCGGTCGATGAAAATCTCGACAAGGTGAACCATCTGCGGCGGGAGCTCGATGATGCGGGTTACTACGGATCAAGGATTTCTCTGCAACACGGAACGATCGATTCGTTTGAAGCTCCGCCCTACGTTGCCAGCTTTGTGGTTGTCAGTGGTCGCATGGCCGAAGCGATCAGAGCCGATCACAACCTGATGCGTAAAGCGTACGAAGCAGTGCGCCCCTATGGCGGATGCCTGGTGGCGCTCGACAAGATTCCCGAAACAGCCGAGGCATTTACAGAAGCCGATCTCGAAAAGTGCATCGTTACTAAGCAGAATAACTTCGTGATTGCTCGTCGAGTTGGCGCGTTGCCAGGGGCAGCGGACTGGACTCATCAATACGGCGACATTGCCAACACGGTGAAATCGAATGATTCCCGCGTCAAGTTGCCGTTGGGAATACTCTGGTTTGGCGGTAGCTCAAATATGGACGTGCTTCCCCGTCACGGTCACGGTCCGCCGGAACAGGTCATCGGAGGTCGACTCTACATTCAAGGCATGAATTCGCTTAGCTGTCGAGACGTTTACACAGGTCGCGTTATCTGGCGGCGAGAATTCCGAGATCTCGGCACGCACGACGTTTACTACGACGATACTTACAAAGACACTCCGCTCGATCCGGCCTACAACCAAGTCCACATTCCCGGCGCCAATGGTCGGGGCACCAACTATGTCGCCACCGAAGACGCCGTGTATCTCGTTATCGGAAACGCTTGCCACGTTCTGGACGTGTGGGAGGGGCGAACGATCAACATTTTTACGCTTCCGGAAGAAGTTGGCGGTAAAGATCGTGAATGGGGATATATCGGAGTCTACAACGACGTCCTGATTGGCGGCGTCGGATTCGCGAACTATCGCGAGCGGTTGGAAATATCGTTCGAAGACGAAGACGAGAAACTTAAAGGCAATGCGGCTGGTTACGGCTCCAAAAGCTTCGATCGTTCGGCGAGCATGGGGCTTGTCGGATTCAATCGGCACACTGGTGCCGTATTGTGGCGTTTGGATGCCAAACATAGTTTCATCCACAACGGCATAGTGGCTGGTGGTGGAAAAATCTATTGCTTAGACAAGTTGCCAAAACCGGTCGAAGACAAACAGAAACGCCGAGGCCTAGTGAAACCAGACACGTATCGCATTGTCGCGGTACGCTACCGGACCGGCGAACCCGTTTGGGAATCGGTAGGCGACATCTTTGGTACGTGGCTGGGTTACTCGGAAGATTACGGTCTGCTTCTGCAAGCTGGCGCATCGGCGAGCGACCGGCTCAAGTCCGAAGTTGGCCAAGGAATGGCTGTATACGATGGCATCACCGGTGATGTGCGGTGGCGAGTTGAAAAGCGCGAATACTCCGGTCCATGCATTCTTCACAACGACACGATCCTGACGAACGCAAACGCGTACCAGCTGTCTTCAGGCGCGTACAGCCTGCTAACGGGCGAGCCGAAGCTGATTCTGAATCCGCTGACGAACGAAGAAGAGCCTTGGAAAATCAGTCGAGCTTACGGCTGCAACAACATCATCGCCAGTGAAAACCTGCTGACGTTCCGGTCCGGAGCTGCCGGATATTACGACATGACCACGCGCAGCGGAACAGGCAACCTCGGTGGGTTCAAATCTGGGTGCACGTCGAACTTGGTTGTCGCAAACGGTGTGTTGAACGCACCAGACTACACGCGAACTTGCAGCTGTGCTTACCAAAACCAAACCTCGCTGGCGCTTGTCCACATGCCCAAAATGGACATGTGGACAGTGAATCACACGGCCCGCTTGACTAAAGCCGGAGAGCGGCTCCAGCGAATCGGAATCAACTTCGGAGCGCCAGGCGACCGAACTGATGAACGCGGTACAGTTTGGCTGAATTATCCTGTCGTCGGCGGCGAGTCTGCCACGATAGACATCAAAACCAACGAAGAAGCGAAATACTATCACCAAAACACGTTGAAGTTCAGCGGACCAGAGACACCTTGGATCGGTGCGTCGGGAATCGAGGGCGCCACCGAAATCGCTATTCCAATGCAGGTGAAACCGGATCCTGATGAACTTAGATTCTATCCGAGCGACAGTGCTGACGATGCGGAAGAAGAACCAAACGGCGATGTCAGTTTTGGAAGTAGCGACCTTGAACTCATTAAAGACGACGTTAACCAGACCGTTGGTATCCGCTTTGCAGACGTCAAAATTCCACGAGGTCTAAAAATTCAGAAGGCGTATATTCAATTCACTTGTGACGAGAAGAGTGAAGATGAAAAAGACAAACCAACAAAGCTCTTTATCCAGATGCAAGATGCCGTGAACCCATCCCATTTCCGTTCGGAACAGCACGACATCACTGCACGCGATTTGGTCGAAGAAAAGATTGAATGGAAACCAGCAAATTGGGACAAGGAAGGACGCGCTGAAGGAAACGAGCGGACGCCCGACTTAACGAAGCTCGTCCAGGAAATGGTCAACCGTGATAACTGGGAATCCGGCAACGCCATGGTGTTCGTCATCACGGGCGAAGGCAAGCGAGTTGCCAAATCGCGGCAGGACAAGAAGGAAGAAGCTCCGCAGCTCGTCGTCGACGCGTACGTTCCGAAGAAACCAACCGAGGAAGATCTGGAAGAGCACAAGTACACGGTTCGCCTATATTTCTCCGAGCCAGACGATTCTGCCAAGCCGGGTGATCGAGTCTTCGATGTGCAGCTCGCGGGCAAAACGGTCGAAGAGGATTTTGACATTGTTGCCGCTGCCGAGAACGCTCGATCGACGATCGTTCGTGAATACGTGGACGTTGTCTTCGCCAAAACGCTCGACATCAAACTGACACCCAAAAAAGGTTCCGCTGTGCTCAGCGGCGTCGAGATCACTCAAGCAGAAGAATAACTAACTGGCTGATCTTGGCTGCCTCTCGATGGTTCACAATCACATCGCTAACGGACCGCCAAGTCATTCGTTTGTAGCGATGCCGCCAGCAACTCTGCGCGTCCCGCGCACGCTCGCGGCGTTCGAGCGCGTCAAGAACGGGTTGGCTTCAAGTTCCGGTCCGTAGGCAGCACGCTTGGCATCGGAACGTTTCTTGAATTGCACGTAGCCTGTAAAACCGTTTTGTCGTCGGCAGCGCACTGGTAACGAACCATTGAC
>JAGQPC010000234.1 GCA_020426925.1 Planctomycetales bacterium
TTCCGCATGAGATCAGGATCCCTGACGTTCGGATTGAGCGAATTGCTGTTGGCAGTCGATCGACGCATGGGCAAACGCCGATTGCTCATTCTGAAAGAATCCACGAACAGCAACGTCGTTCAACGAATCATTTCTGAGCGATTGAAATGAATGGTGCGATTTTTCTTCCATCCGCATTAAAAGATTTTGGGATCTGGTACTTTGTCGTTCTTTTCCAGGAAATCGAAATCACAACCTTCGTGCGCTTGCGTCACGTGCTGTGCAAACAACTGGCCGTAGCCTCGAGTATATGGTGGCTCCGGCTGTTTCCAGTTTGCTCGTCGGTTTGCAAGCTCTTCGTCGGAAACGTCCAAATGAATGCGACGCCCTTCGACATCTAGTTCGATCATGTCTCCCGTTTGAACGAACGCTAACGGTCCGCCGACGTGCGATTCGGGCGATACATGTAATACACACGTCCCGTAGCTCGTTCCGCTCATCCGCGCGTCGGAAATGCGAACCATGTCCCGCACACCGGCTCGCAACAATTTGTTTGGTATCGGTAGCATTCCCCATTCTGGAAAGCCGGGAGCTCCCAGCGGCCCGGCACTCTTCAGAACAATCACGGAGTCCGCGGTCACGTCCAAGTCGTCGTCATTAATTCGAGCTTTTAGATCGGCGTAGTCTTCAAACACGACAGCCGGTCCGCGGTGGTTCAGAAACTTCTTCTCTGCAGCAGCCGGTTTGATTACGCAACCGTTGGGAGCAAGATTGCCATGCAACACAAACGTCCCACTTGAGTCGGCAATCGCGTTGTCGACCGATCGAATGACGTCATCATCAAAGACTTCGCTGCCTTCGATGTTGTTTCCAATCGATTGGCCGTTCACTGTCAGCGTGTCCAACTTCAGCAGATCGCGAATCTGCCAGAGCAACGCCTTTAAGCCACCGGCGTTGTAAAAGTCTTCCATGAGATACTTACCCACGGGCCTCAAGTTGGCGACGAGCGGTGTGTTTCGCGAATAGGAATCGAAGTCTGACATGGACAGCGTTAACCCTGCTCTTCGCGCAATCGCGAGCAAATGGACCAGAGCATTTGTCGAACCACCAATAGCCATGTCGGTCACAATGGCATTGTGCATGGCGTCCTGTGTAACGACGTCGGACGGCTTGAGATCTTCCCAGACCATATCGACGATTCTTCTGCCGGTGTCTGTCGCAAGTCGAGAATGCTCAGAAATCACAGCGGGAATAGACGACGCGCCTGGCAAGCACATGCCGAGTGCTTCTGTAATCGACATCATCGTGGACGCCGTGCCCATTGTCATGCAGACACCTGCGGATCGAGCGATACTGTTTTCGATCTCGCACCACGCTTCGTCGCATAGGTTTCCAGCACAGCGTTCCGCCCAAAACTTCCAAGCGTCACTGCCGCTGCCGAGCGTCTCTTTTCCCCATCGAGCTTTCAACATGGCGCCGGCAGGAAAATAAATTGCCGGAATGTTCATCGAAATTGCGCCCATCAACAGTGCGGGCGTCGTTTTGTCACAGCCACCCATCAGTACTGCGCCGTCTACCGGATGGCATCGCAATACCTCTTCTGTTTCCATTGCTAACAGATTGCGGTAGAGCATCGTGGTCGGTTTCATCAGCATTTCGCCGAGCGACAAGACAGGCACTTCAACGGGAAAACCGCCTGATTGCCAAACGCCTCGCTTGATTTCTTCTGCGCGTTGCCGCAAGTGCGAATGGCACGTGTTGAGGTCGCTCCATGTGTTCAAGATTGCGATGACTGGTTTACCTAGGTAGTCCCGGTCAGAAAGGCCGGTTCCTTTTAGCCGAGATCGGTGTCCGAATGAACGCAGGTCATCCGGTCCAAACCAACGATGGCTTCGAAGACTTCTCGGGTCCCGTTGATTTAAAGAATTGTTGTTCGACATTGGTTATTCCCAAAAAAAGAAAGCCCGGCGTGAGCCGAGCTTCAATTCGAATGCTAATTGCGGCGGCCAACTTTAGCCACGACGACACAGATCAATCCCATTCTTCTTCGTCGTCCCAATCCTCGTCGTCCCAATCGCCGCTGTCGTCGTCCTCGTCTTCATATTCATCGTCCTCGACTTCTTCCCAGTCGCCATCTTCTTCGTCTTCTTCGTCTTCTTCATCCTCTTCTTCGTCGCCGTCGACCTCTTCCTCTTCGTACTCTTCGTCCTCTAGATCTTCTTCTTCTTCGTACTCGTATTCTTCATCGTCGTCGTCGTCTTCAACTTCTTCTTCATCCCCGTCTTCATACTCGTAGTCATCATCGTCGTCGTCGTCATCATCATCATCGTACTCGTCGTCATCATCGTCGTCGTACTCTTCTTCGTCTTCATCTTCGTACTCATAATCTTCGTCGTCCATGCGAAGATCATGATCATCAGCGACGACGCCAACATTCAGTTGTTCAACTTGTTGTTGTTTGACCAGTTCCAACTCTTGTTCGACCAAAACGCTCACGTCTCGTTCCTCCTCAACTTCCCCGTTTGACAAGGCGGGACAGTCAACTTGCTCGTCAGTTTCCGACTCGTTTGAATCTACAGCGAACGAGTCCGTAAGGTACTCGTTTCGAGGCAAATCTTCCAAGCTCCGAAGGCCAAACAGCCTCAAAAAGTTTCTCGTTGTACTATAAAGGTAAGGTCGTCCAAGCTCATCGCTACGACCACTAATTCGGACAAGATCTCGGTTCAATAACTGATTCAAGATTTCGCCACAGCTGACTCCTCGAACCGCTTCTATATCGGCTCGAATGACTGGTTGTCGATACGAAACTACAGCTAACGTTTCCATCGCTGGTGCGGACAGCTTAGTTTCGCGCGGCACGTGTTCCAATCTGCGCAGCCACGAAGAATACTTCGCTCGCGTAACCAATTGGAATCCACCAGCGACCTCTTCTACTCGAAAAGATCTACCTAAACTGTCCAATCTATGGTTCAAGCGACGGATCAGTGTACGTGCTTCCGTCCCGTCCGCCAAGTTGGCATATTGGCTAAGTTTTCGGCTGGTTAGGGGCTCTTTCGCCAGAAATAGAACGGCTTCTAACCGCCGCATTTTTTGAAGCGGATCTTCGTCCTCTGGTGGCTGCGACGGCAAAGTGTCGTAATTCGGATCGCTCAGCAGCATTGCTAGCTTTCGCGACGACGAAATTCCGTTCGAACAGTCGCTGAGAGTCCGCCTATACACCGACTTTAAAGCAACGTTCGGGCTAATTGCCGTAGTTCGCATTTAGTTTTCTCTTTGGCGTCAGACGCCGGCCACTACGGAAGAACTATTTTTCTGTTCTGTTTGCATGCAATAATGTACGGATCGCTCCTCGAAAAGAGCGATTTGTGTCACAAAATTGTCAATCGCTATTAGGATCGTAAATGTCAGCGTCAACTGTAAACGCACCCACCAAGGCGTCTGGCAGCCGCTTTTTGTTTTGGATTCTATCGCTGACTGTGCTGATCATCATAGGAACAATCTTCGTCTTGGCCTTTGGCGGCGTCTATGGCACTGAAGTCGACCCTGTCCACTTTCACGGTCGTGAATTTAACTACTACCGGCTACCTTTTACGCAACTGCAGATTAGTCCCACGATGTATGAGCAAACATCGACGGACTTCGAGCAGAGTATTGCGTCGCACTTGCCAACCAAACGATCTCGGAAACATCAATGGCAAGTCGCGGACATCCAATATGGCGCATTTCAGGACTACGGTGATGCAAAGGTCTTGGACGACATATTTTGGATCGTAAAAACGCATCGCCGCGACAAATCAGATTTTTGGAAGAAATGGTCGGACGAGAATCCTGAAATCGCAAGGAAATTCTGGAAGACTGTTAGCGAGATCGGCGTGAACGATGCCTATTTCGTACTACCCAATTTCGTCAAATCGACACAAAACATCGAAGCAGTCGAAGAGTTCGACGAAATCGTAATTCCAGAACTGGTCTCGATGTACAACGACTTGGCGGAAGACTACGCTGACGCGAATTCCTATGATTCAGCTGTCACTTTGACAACGCTCGCGATTAGCCACGACGCAAAAAATGTCGCTGCTTATCGGATAAGAGCCACGGCGTACGACGCGCTCCACAAAACCGATTTAGCCGATCAAGATCGAGCTACGCTGAAAGAGCTCGAAACGTCGAACAGATGAAAGATCCGATCTACCTCGACAACAATGCGACGACGGTGATCGATCCCGATGTAGCGGCCGCGATGCACGAGTGCTTGTTGGCTGGATACGCCAATCCAGCGAGCCAACACCGAGCCGGTCAGCGTGCTCGCGCTGTTTTAGAAGACGCTCGTGAACGAATCGCCGGAATCTTGAACATCGACGTTTCTTCGCCATCGGCTGATCGGCTGATATTTACTAGTGGTGGCACCGAAGCAAATAACCTCGCTATTCGCGGTCTTGGAAAAACATCGGCAAAAGCAGGGCGGTTTGTTCTAGTGTCTTCGATCGAGCATCCCAGCGTCCTTAAGTCAGCGAAAGATCTCAGTCCTCAAGATACGGTTGAGATTATATCGACCGACACGAGCGGTGTTGTCCGGCTTGATGACCTCGAACACCGGCTGAGGAACGCTGGCCACGAGGTTTCGGTTGTGAGCGTGATGTGGGGCAACAACGAAACCGGTGTTGTCCAACCGATCGACGCAATCGGAGGGATTTGTCGCGGTGTGGGCATCGGCAGTCGCTCGGTTCTCTTTCACACGGATGCAGTCCAAGCAGTCGGCAAGACTGAGCTCAATTTCCAAGATTCGCCGGCCGATGCAATGACCGTTTCAGCGCACAAATTGCACGGCCCATGCGGCATCGGGGCTTTGGCAATTAAAAAAGGAGTGAAACTTTCGCCGTTGCTTTTTGGCGGAAGCCAGCAACTGGGCCTTCGTCCCGGCACGGAATCGGTGGCGCTCGCCGTCGGAATGGCGGTGGCGGTGGAAAAGTGGCATTCTGATTTGACGGATCGCATGGAAAAAATACGCCAATTGCGAGACCTTTTTGAACGTCTGCTTAAGGAATTGCTAGATGATTTGCAGATCAACGGGGAATCCGTCGACCGTCTGCCTCACACGTCAAATGTGTCCTTTTTGGGCGTCGATCGCCAAGCGTTGTTGATGGCACTCGACTTTGCCGGAATCCAGTGCTCAACCGGATCCGCGTGCGAAAGCGGATCGAGCAAGCCGTCCCATGTACTGGTGGCGATGGTCCTTCCAGATGAGGTGATTTCCAGCGCAATCCGGTTTAGCTTGTCAGCGACAACAACGAAAGCTGAAATCTTAGAAGCGGCTCGCCTTATCTCCAAATCAGTAAAGGGATTACGTGATCGCAAAAGTCGGTCGTTTTAGTCTGAATAGACTCCCGTAGACGAGCCAATTCTTATATAATTTGGACGCCGGATTTTCGTCACAGCGATCATTCCTTAACGCCGATTCTGGGACGTCGGTTTCCGGTTCCGTTGGTGACCGCAAGAGCCCGCGTTAGCTGGAGGATTGCCATTGAATCTCGCGGTTCAATGAGATCTGCGGCCCACCACGTTTTCCGCTAGTTCACGCGTTTTTCTTGTCTGTTCAACGCTCTCCACGGAGGCGAGGTGATTTCGGACATCCTAACGATTTCGACCAAGTCCAGACTTGGCTCTGCACCAGCCACAGATCGGTCGTTGC
The DNA here is from genome assembly GCA_020426925.1 of Planctomycetales bacterium. GTDB lineage: Bacteria > Planctomycetota > Planctomycetia > Pirellulales > Pirellulaceae > JAGQPC01. The sequence goes on from JAGQPC010000234.1 coordinate 5,669, forward strand.
TGCGCGATTTTGTGATTGGCCCGGAAAACGCCATCGTTGTCGAGTCGATCGTCCGCCCGTTTTTAGACCAGCTCGAAGTAGAATTCTTTCCTATCTGTTTATGGGGAAAGACCGGATCCGGAAAATCTCACCTCATCCAAACGCTCGCGTCGTTTGTGAATCGAGAGGCCATCATTGCGGACGCCAACGCGTTTTCGTCAGAATGCACGGAAGCCATGAAGGTTGACGAGGTGCCTGCATTCGAACGCCGGTTTTTGCAATGTGGATACTTGTTCTTTGACGACATCGATTATTTGCATAGCAAGCCGGTGGCTCAATCTCGATTCCAAAAGATCTTGGATCTTCGCACCAGGGCCAACAAAGTCACGGTAATCACGGCACAGCGGCCACCACTATCACTGAAGCTAGGTGCTGGCCTAATCAGCCGGATTTCTGAAGGCGTAGTCGTACCGTTAGAGTACCCAAAGAACAAAACTCGCGAACAGTTGCTGCGAGCGTTCGCTGACCGGGCAGGTGTAACGCTCAATGACGATTCCGTTCATACGATCGTCGAGCAAAACCAAACTGCTCCGGCTTTGCTGAGCCAAATACTTGCGTTAAGCGCCGAGCCGTCAGTGTCTGGCTTGTCCACGATCGATCCATTGCCGAATCGAAGCGAAAAAAAACCGTATGAGGCTAAAAGAATCATTCGAACTGCGGCCAATTACTACGGATTATCAACTAAAGATTTGTGTGGTTCTTCGCGACGCAAACAACATGTTCTGGCGCGGTCGATGGCGATGTATTTGCTGCGACAGAATACAGATTTGAGCTACCAAGAAATTGGCCACGTTTTCGGGGACCGAGACCACACAACCGTCATGCACGCGTGCCGCAAAATCGAATCGCTGATTAAGGACGATGCACTAACCCAAGCTACAGCTGCAGAAATCCTGAGGAAGTGCGAGGCCGGTTGAAAAGTTGTCGATTGACGTCGGCAACTAAAGATTCGAATGAAACCAACTTTTTTGGAAAACCATGCCGTGTTGCTCATGTCGTTAAGTGCCTCATTGATCGTCACACTTTTGACAGACTAGCACCATGTTATCCACAGCCTAAATCGCCGCATCAACGTTCAGAAATCATTGCCAGAAAACAACTTACATAGACTCCATCAATTAGCCGACAGATTTGTTGCTGGTCTTAATACTACTACTGTCTTTTAAAAACTAATGAAAGAAGTTCTGTCGACGAAGGCAAATTGAGATTAAGGAAGAACCATGAACATAACCTGCAATCGAGAAAAACTATTGGCTGCATTTCAAACCGCAGCCATGGTCGCTCCGTCCCGTAGTCCAAAACCAGTTTTACAGAACGTAAAAATCATCGCGTCGGAGTCTTCCACGGTGCTGATGGCGACCGATATGGAAGTCGGTGTACGCATCGAAGTTGCCGACGTAACGGTTGAAACTCCTGGTTCGGCACTTCTTTCAGTCAGCCAGTTCAGTTCGATCTTACGAGAAAGTACTGATGAGCAGCTCTCAATCGAGGCCGACCATTCCGGTTTGCTCATTCGAGGTGAACGTAGCAAGTTCAAGCTACCTTCCAGCAATCCGGATGAGTTTCCAGCGGTCGCGGAATTCTCGGAATCAAAGTATCACGAGATACCCGTGCGGTTGATGAAAGAGCTTATTCGGCGGACGCTGTTTGCGACCGATTCAGAGAGCAGTCGTTACGCGTTGGGTGGTGTCTTATTCGAGTTAGAACCTGAACAAGTTACCGCGGTTGGAACGGACGGCCGGCGGCTCGCGAAGATGGCTGGTCCAGCTCAGGCGATTGAAGGGCACGATACTGGAAACACGACAACAATTGTCCCATCTCGCGCACTGCAGCTGATTGAACGTACACTCATCGATTCTGACGATACCGTCAAAGTAACGGTTCGCGGAAACGATATCTTGCTCCAAACGCATGGTGCGACAGTTAGCTCGCGTCTGGTCGAAGGTCGATTTCCAAGATGGCGTGATGTGTTGCCGGAAAATCGTGAGGCTCTAACGATCGACATGACGGTAGGACCGTTGTATTCCGCGTTGCGACAAGCAGCCATTGTGGCCAGCAAAGAAAGTCGCGGCATCGATTTTACGTTCGGAGATGGCAGCCTTGTCCTTTCCGGCACAACTGCCGACGTAGGTGAATCACAAGTAGAATTGCCCATCAGCTATGACGGCGATGAAATCGTGCTCTGCATGGACCATCGCTACGTCAGTGATTTCTTGCGTGTTCTGGATCCAGAAAAATCATTCGTGATGAACATCGTTGACGGTGACAGCGCCGCGCTGTTCCAGACGGATGATGGCTACGGGTACGTTGTCATGCCTCTTGCTCGCGAAAAAGCCGTTGCTGCAGCAACGGCAGCAGCCGTCGGCTAATTGCGCACCGAAAGAATCGACTTGTACAACGAACGAAAAAAGCGAGATGCTCAGCGTGTCGGTGACGTTGTAAACCAACTCATGGCGCGACGTGGCTATGGCCAAATTGTTGGTTCCGAGCAAATTCGTGAGGCTTGGAACGAAATTGCCGGACCGATTGGTCTGCACAGCATTCCGGGAAATCTCAGGCGAGGAGTACTCGAGATCATCGTACGAAATTCGGCGGTGATGCAGGAACTGACGTTTCGAAAGCGGCAGCTGATCACTGATTTGGCGAATAAGTTTAATCATCAAACCATCAACGATTTACGGTTCCGTGTTGGAGCCATCGATTGACTAACCAAAAGCGATAATTCATGACCGACAAAGATCCATCGGAAAAACCGGACGACGCATCGATACCGCCAGAGACTGAAAAAAAACGTAACATCTCGGCTGGCGATGCGAACTACAACGCCGATGACTTACAGCACTTGTCTGACTTGGAACACGTGCGTGAGCGGCCGAGTATGTATATCGGCGACACGACCGTGCGCGGGCTGCATCACTTGGTGTACGAAGTCGTCGACAACTCGATCGATGAAGCGATGGCGGGCTACGCGACGCGCGTGGCGGTGACCATCAACGCCGACGGCTCGGTCACGGTCGAGGACGACGGGCGCGGCATCCCGGTGGAAGAGCACGCCGACTTGGGCATGTCGACGCTGCAAGGCGTGATGACCGTACTGAAATTCGGCGGCAAGTTCACCAAGGGCGCCTACCAGACCTCCGGCGGCCTGC
>JAGQPC010000235.1 GCA_020426925.1 Planctomycetales bacterium
AAATGGATCCCAAAGTCATCGGGCTGAACGGGGATGATTTGTTTGACGGCAAGTATTCGACCATGATTCGAGACAGTCTCGTTTCGCTACCGACTATGTCCTTAGTGATGGATCGTGAAGACTGGTTCGGCAGCCTTGGTGTTTTCGAACATCCTGTAAAGGGACGACAATGGGAACACGCAGCATCTGCCGAATTTATTTATGCAGATGGTACGCCAGGATTTCAAATTGATGCAGGCTTAAGACTGCACGGTGGGCTTTCGAGATTGACGGACAAAGTCTCGATGCGACTGATGTTTCGGGACGAGTATGGGGCATCAAAGCTAACCGAACCGATTTTCGGGGAGAGTGGTCCAAACGAGTTTGATTCCCTGGTACTCCGCTCAAGCAGCAGCGAATTCACAAACCAGTTTGACTACATCGACGACGAAACTGTGCGGCGAATTGAGCAGCAAACGGGCGCGCCATCATCTCGCGGTGCGTTTGTCCACGTTTACGTAAACGGCCTTTACTGGGGAGTTTACAACGTTCTGGAGCGTATCGATCCACAGTTTGTCGTGAATCGCGAAGGTGGGGAAAAAGAGGATTACGATATCCTGACCGCGAAAGACGATGTGAATGGAGTCATTGAGGCCGCTTACGGAACTATGGATGCTTGGACACGACTGGTTTCACTTACAAGCGAGGTTGGTGACGCTGTTAGTCAGGTACAAAAACAAACTGCGTTTTTGAAACTGCAAGGGCTCAAAGTGGATGGCACCAATGATCCAGCACTCGAAAGTTACTTAGACGTCGTCAATTTCATCAATTACTTCATCATTAATACGTACATTGGCAATACCGATTGGCCATCACACAACTTCACTATGTACCGTGATCGAGGCCCCGCTAGCGAAGGCTTCAAGTTCCAGATCTGGGATGCCGAATCCTCGTTCCGCTCGGAGCTGCGATCGCCCACGGATTTGCCTAAGCGTGGTCCAGCGGAGATCCTAGAACCGCTGCTGACAAGTGAGTCATTTCGACTTCAATTCGCCGACCAAGTGCAAAAAATGATTTCGCCTGGTGGAGTACTTCACGTAAATCCAGCGGCACCGCAGTGGGGCCATGATAACCCACAAAACAACTTGCCAGCGAAGACCTACGCCGAGATCGCGAAGTCAATGAGTTCTGCTATTGTCGCCGAGTCAGCTCGATGGGGAGACACAGATTTTCTTGAACGTGACGATCTATTTACCCGCGACGAAGATTGGTTAGTCGAAGTAAACAGACGATTAATGGAGTTTTTTCCGCGACGAACTTTCCGTTTACTTGAAATGTTGCGAGACGAGGATCTGTACCGCGATCCTCCGACGTTTTCCCGCATGTCGGGGCGGGTAGCGGTCGGAGAACGCGTGATGTTAGAGTCACCGGTTGCGACGCCAAGCGATGCGGAAATCCACTACACGCTGGATGGTTCTGACCCACGATTGGTCGATGGCACTGTTTCACCAGTTGCGATTCGTTTTTCAGAGCCAATTGCAATAACCGAGCGGACAACGATCCGAGTTCGAAGCTTGACAAGGACCGATTCGGAGACCAAATGGTCCGGGATGAATGACGCTGTCTATCTGGTCGACGCGTCTCCGGCAACGAACGACAACCTGCGCATTACCGAGGTCAATTTTAATCCACACGCCCCGCTTCCACAGTTCGGAGAGATCGGAACGAACAACGATGACTTCGAGTTTGTGGAACTGGCCAATATCAGTTCCGATACGATTGATTTGACAGACGTTGCACTGGTCTCGCGGCTTGGGCATGGTGTCGATTTCGAATTCGGATCACAGATGTTGAGGGCTGGGGAACGAGTTGTCATTCCTCACAATCGAGTCGCGTTCGAATCGAGATACGGAAACACTGTCAATTTCGCCATAGGCCGCGGCGCTTCGCCTACTGATTGGGTCTACTCTGGACAACTTTCCAACGGCGGTGACTCGTTACTTTTGGTCGATGCCGACGGTTCGGAAATTCAATCGCTGTCGTTCAACGATTCACTTCCTCGTCTACAACGAGCGGATGGCAAAGGGAGCTCGCTCGAATGGATCGCCATGACATCGGACTCCGGTGACTTGAATGCTTGGCAAGCCAGCGAACAATTTGGTGGTAGCCCTGGCCAGGATGGAAGCAAATCCACACACGGCGTTGTCATCAACGAAGTCCTGTCTAATCCCACGGCTGGCGAATCAGATTTCATTGAACTATTCAACGATTCATCGACTGCGATTGATTTGCAGCATTGGTATGTTAGCGATTCAGATGGAGATTATTTCAAGTTCCAATTCGACGCACCAACGATCATCCCGCCGCAGGGATACAGAGTAATCTCTGCGGCGGAACTCGAATTTGGTTTGAGTGCGCAAGGTGAAGAACTTTTCCTCATTGAAGCGAATCCCGATGGGAAACCGATCCGGTTCGTCGATTCCGTCACCTTCGCAGCTACCCCACCAGGAACATCATTGAGCCGCTGGCCAAACGGCGAAGGCGAGTTGTTTCCGGCAAATCAGGCCACACCGGCTAAAGCCAACAGCGGACCGCACACTCCAGAGATCTTCATCAGCGAGTTTCAGACGTCAATGACTCCGCCGGATGGCGGCGACGGGAACCAGATCCCTCAGTCTTTCCTGCAGTACGTTGAGCTGACGAATCCGTCATCGAAACCAGTTCAAGTTGGCGGCTGGAGGATTATCGGGAGCATCGACTATCAGTTTCCACGGGATACTGTCATCGGTGCCAATGAATCAGTTGTTTTGGTCTCGTTTTATCCAACTGACGAGCCGACCAAGGCTGGAGAGTTTCGCAATCACTTCGAAAAGGCAAACGCGAAACTCAACCTGATGGGGCCTTATTTCGGCAAACCAATTATTGCCGCAGGCCTGCCGGTTCCCTTTGGCGTCCCTGCTACGGACGGAGAACTCACGCTACAAAAGCCATTTCCCGGACCTGAAGGCAAAAGCGGTTTTACGACGATCGACCGAGTTCAATATTTGAATTCGCCAGCATGGTCTACAAGCGGTACCCAGACAAACTGGCAGTCCACCCGAGAATCCACGCACCGCGTGAGCCCCAACCGTTTCGGTTCGTTTGGGGCGAGCTGGTATTCGGCACCGGCGTCACCTGGAATCTATCTCGACGGAGCTGATGCAAATGCAATCGGCGCTGCCGACGTCGATCTCGTCTGCCAGGCCATTAGAGCAGACGAATACGTGACAAACTACGATCTGGATGGCGATTCGACGCTTAGTAATAACGACTTGGACTTTCTAGTGGAGACCATTTTGCGCAGCAGCCCTGGTGACGCAAATCTTGATCGCCAATTCGACTCGTCCGATTTGGTAATGCTCTTCGCCAATGGCGAGTATGAAGACGGCATCCAGAACAATTCGTTGTGGACGGAAGGCGATTGGAACTGCGACGGTGAATTTAACACCAGCGACTGGATCGTTGCCTTTCAACGGGCGACTTACACACCCGTGGCCCAGTAATCGCATTAAGGGCATTCAAAGTCTTCAGAGGAACGGCTTCGGACAGTCCGCTCACTCAGTATACTCGGACTTAGACTAACTCGGTTGGGCACGGTTAACGCAGAGCGTGATTGGGAAATTCACTCGCAGGACGAATAGCGGGCGAATCGGTAGCTGCGTCTAAGATTTAGTACTGTTTTTGTAACAACATTGCGGTGCCAAGCGAATCAAATCTGGACTACCGGATGGACAGCGTGATATTGTTTAGGAAGAGGAATCAAATCATGAGCACACAAATGTCGCCCGAAAATGAGAAAGTCCCGCGCGATGCCGTCGCGACCGGGACTTTCGCGAGCGAAGAATCGGCTCTTAGCGAAGCGATGCAACTCCTTCGCGAGAAAATTGGGGAAAGCAATGGCAGTGGCAAAGAGCTTCCGCCAGAGGAGGCGGTGCGTGAGTTTGATGCGTGGGTGAGTAGCCACCAATCGCGAAATCCAAACGCGGATGATAGTCGGGAAAGCCTCTATCCCGACCGTAGCTGATGCTTGTTTTACTCGATACGAACATCGTTCTTCGAAGCATCGAACCAAGGCATAGCCATCATGGAGTTGCAATTGGCGCCCAAAGGAAGCTGGTTCAAGAAGGCCATTCGCTGTGCGTCGTGCCCCAGATTCTCTACGAGCTTTGGGTCGTGATTACTCGTGAGCGCACTGACCAGTTGAGCAAAACGGGCTTGGGTATTCGATAGACGAAGCGGACCAAGAACTTGACCGCATCTGCCCTCCGGTGTTTCATCTGCTCTTGGACGAACGAGCTGTTTTGTCAAGGTGGCGTGAGCTCGTCGTTTAATTCGAAGTCAAGGGAAAGGTAGGCCACGACGCAAGGCTTGTGGCAGCCATGAAGCGGCACAATATTGAAAGTCTTCTTACTTTCAACGACACTGACTTCAATCGGTTTTCGGACATCTCCGTACTAACGCCCGACGCGGTTCTTGCCAGTTAGCAAAAGTTATTTGATTTTCGGGCCAGACTTGCGATAGCCCATCTCTGGCGGACACGGTGAGGAGTTGTGGCGTAGCAACAGGTCATCACCAATCCTGCGGATTGTTCTACAGATACAGCAAGTACTTCCATACGACCAGCAAAACGGCGACAACAAACATTCGAAGCAATAATGTCCGGATCGTCAGTCGCATAGGGGCTTTAGCACCGTGCGTCGCTCCTCGGTTACGACGAATCAAAATTGGCAGGCAACTGCCGACTGCCCCGAGAGTGGCGGTTGTGACGCACTCTGACCAATCAAATACACAAAGACCTGTCAGCCCTCCAGCCAGTGCTCTGTCTGCAATCTTGTTGCGGTCGAGGAGGCAACATATCCAAAGCAACGTCGCGACGGTCGGAAAAACTACCGTACCGACAATGCAAGCGATAATGAGTCCTGTGAAGGCACCGTCAATCGCGCCATTAATGCCCGCGTAGGTGGATCCGAATCCGATGAAACCTTGATACGCACCAATAGATACAGCCCGACAACGCAGTTCCAAACCAACTTGCAGCCCATTCACCGCCAGTGAAGATTCTCTTCAGAGCGTCAGTGTCGCGATCGGACATAAACGCTGTCGCAGCTGACGGCTACGTCTGCGCTCCAGCCCTGCGCATTTTCGATCGAGCACGGCTGAGTGTTGGCCCGATGCTGTTTTCGGGCATGTTCATACGATCACTGATCTCGCCGTACGATCGGCCTTCGAGATGGTACATCCGAACGACTTCCGCTTCGGGACCGTTCAGTTCCGACATCAGGCGAGCGACTTCTTCGTGATCGCTGATTCGTTGCTCAGGCTCCTCGTCGTAAGCCGACTCCGTTTCAACGCCGCTCATCGTATTCAGTGACGGGCTGCGGCGTCCCAGTTGCTTTACGACAATGCGGCGAGCGATGACTGTCAGGTAGGTGGCGAGACTACTTTCGCCTCGAAATCGCCTGAGGACAGCGAAGTCATCATTGATCAATCCTAGGAAAACTTCGGCGGCGAGATCTTCGCGGTCTTGTGGAGTTAACCGCACAGACCGAGACTGCGCCGTGTGGCTAATCACATGGAGGACGAGTCCCAGGAAGCGATCGACAAAGTCCTCCCACGATCTCGCCTGTTTCGCCAGGCAGCGTTCCAGTAGTCGTCGGTCTATGTCAGAAAGAACCACGCGAAATTTCCTTCCAGCCCCGATGCGGATCCAGCCGTGGACCGTGCTGATCGTAATGACGACACAATCAGCTATATTCCGGTCACAGAGTTCCGGTCTCCGGCCGCTCATTCGATTTTAGGTAGACTGTCCGGGTGAAGCAAGGCTGAACGGTTTCATCGATACTTGACATAATTCCCTCCCAGTACTAGAGTTCCGAGAAATCTAGGTGCTTGCTTTGCATGCAGCTGGCGATTCATGACATTAATGTTGGCGGTGCTGCGAATCTTTAGCTTCCCGTGCGATTCTGAAGATGATCGATTTCAGCATTGCCGATAAATTGACGTGTTGATCAACATTTTTACATTGGGCCTGATTTCCGAGAAACAGGCCGTTTAGGAGATTCCAAACCGATGACACATGTAGTTTGCCAGGACTGTTTCGGCTGCAAGTACACCGACTGCGTCGTTGTTTGCCCAGTTGAGTGCTTTTACGAAGGTGACAAGATCCTTTACATCCATCCGGATGAGTGCATCGACTGTGAAGCTTGCGTTCCCGAGTGCCCGGTTGAAGCAATCTTCCATGAGGACAACGTTCCAGAAGGGCAGGAAGGTTTTATCGAGCTGAATGCCGAAATGGCTCCTCAATCGCCAAATATCACCGAAAAGAAAGAGCCTCTCGCTGACAGTTAGACTTTGCCGTCAGCCGATCAGGCGCACCAAGCCCGGATTAACGCCGGGCTTTTTTCATGCGCCGATCCAGTGATTGCTACCCCAAGTCGCTTCTAAGCCTGTTATGGATCATGCCGAAGGCCCATACAGCGACGGAAGTTCCGCACCTCGCGGCTTTAGTGATAACTCTTGGTCGCTACGTCTGCTAAAGTGTTTGGCTACATTGCACGAATGGTTTTCTTGTTAGCGCAAAATCCGTGGAGAGCAAAAAGATGCGATTTTGGAACCTGCTGCTGGTCCTCCTGTTCATTTCGATTGCGGGTTGCAACAGCAGTTCGACAGACGATGCCGCGACGCAACCAGCAGCCGAATCCGGAACAATCGGTGTGTCGCTGTTAACGCTTCAAAATCCGTTCTTCAAAGTGATTGGCGATACAATTACTGAAGAAGCGGCCAGACAAGGCTATGCCACGAACGTTCTAAGTGCGGACGAGTCGATCGAGAAACAAGATGCGCAGGTCAAGGACTTTATCGTTAGCGAATGCTCGGCGATCGTTTTAAGCCCGTGCGATCCTGTTGCGATCGGACCGATTATTAAATCGGCTAACGACGCCGGCATTCCAGTTTTCACGGTCGATATCCCGTGTGCATTGGAGGATGTCGACATTGTTTGTCAAATTGCGACCGACAACTATGGTGGCGGCAAAGAGGCTGGAGCCGGAATGATCGAAGCATTGCCGGCCGGAGGCAAAGTAGCAGTTCTCCATTACAAGCAAGCCCAGTCGTGCCAGCTGCGAGTCCAAGGTTTTACCGAAGTCATCGAAACGCACAACGCGTCGTCTGATGCCAAAATCGAGATCGTTCAAGTGCTCGAAGGAGGTGCCGCGAAAGACAAATCTGCGGCGGCCACGGACGATATTTTGCAGACTCATGGTGACTTGGCGGGAATCTTTGCGATTAATGACCCGTCTGCATTGGGTGCTCGCGCCGCTCTGGAAAAAGCAGGCAAAGCTGACGCTGTAAAGATCATCGGGTTCGACGGCCAACCGGATGGAAAGCAAGCGATCAAAGAAGGCAAGATCTACGCCGACCCGATTCAATTCCCTGACAAAATGGGAGTCGAAATCGTGAAAGCCATCGTTTCCCACTCAAACGGCGAAGAAGTCGAAAAAGAGATTTTGATTCCCACGTCGCTCTACCGACAGGCAGATGGATTGGCAGATCCGACGCTGAAATAGCTGCGCCGGTTCGGAAGCCGACGTTACTCGGCAACTTCCTTTGCGGCCTGAAATCTGAATCCGGGATCATTCGCGAGTTCATGAAGTTCTTACTCAAATACGGCACCACTGCTGTACTGCTTCTCCTGTGTGCCGTAATCAGTTGGCTTACGTACGAGGAGCAAAACCCAGTTTCGATTGACGCGCAAGGCGCTGCGCGTCAAATTGTCCATGATCAAGCCGCTGTCATTTCGAACAACACGAACGTCGTTGTCATCGGACGCGACATTGCGAATGAACAGGACTTCGTTGAGGAAGCGGTTGCTTCGCTGGCAGAGTCTGGAGCCAAGGTCGTTGCGCAAGTGAATGGCGACGCAGGCGATGTCGCCAAGACATTTCGAGACCTCAATCAGAACGAGACTCGTGTCGACTTGCTGATCGGTACGGAGGCGATAGTGAAAGCGAAGGTCGTCCCAGCGCTAGTCACGAAGTACGACAATTGTGCGCGAATGCAAATTGTGTCACCGGATCGCTATCGTTGGCCGACGTTTCTAACACGCAGCAATCTAGTAAATGTCGCAGATCAGATTTCAGTAACGGCGATCCTCGCGGCCGGAATGACATTCGTTATCGTCGCCGGCGGCATCGATCTTTCGGTCGGCAGCGTGATCGCACTTTCGTCCGTGATTGCGACGTTGTTGATTCGCGATCGTCTCGGTGCACAGGATGCGTCTCCCGCGAGTATGGTCTTGGCCAGCGCTTGCGCGATTGCGATCTGTGGGCTGCTAGGCATGTCGACTGGCATGTTCATCGAAAAGATCGGTGTTCCCGCATTCATCGTGACACTAGCCACCATGATGATCGCTCGCGGAACGGCTCAGATTTTTTCGGAAGGGCAAGCGGTTGGCTTCGTTCCCGATTCGTATTCTTGGTTGGGCCGCGGCACGACCCTGCTTGGTATTCCCAATCCGGTGATTTTGATGCTGCTTGTCTTCGGCATTGCGCACGTCGTGTTGTCGAATTCAGTTTTGGGCCGTTATGTGTATGCAATTGGCGGAAATCGCGAAGCCGCTTATTTGTCGGGCGTTCCGGTCCGATCCGTCGTAGTTTTCACCTACACGGCGTCGGGCATTCTGGCAGCCCTGGGAGGAGTCTTGTTCGCATCGACCTACAAGGCCGGATCTTCCAACTATGGAGTCATGATGGAATTGCACGTAATCGCTGCCGTGGTGGTCGGCGGCACCAGCCTGTCGGGCGGCCGAGGAACCATTCCAGGCACGTTGATGGGTGCGTTCATCATTGCCGTGATTCGAAACGGAATGAACCTGGAAAAAGTAGAGCCCTTCACTCAGAACGTCATTTTGGGTTTAGTGATTCTAGCGGCTGCGACGTTAGACAAGCTAAAAGAACCACTATTGAAACGGGCGTAACTCAGGAGTGTTCAGGGTGGGATCCGCCTCGCGTCATGCTCGGGCGAGGCTTTTTCCGGCAGGACCGTACTCGCACCTGCCCTTGTGGGGACGTGTCGAGGCGATATACTACGCGATTGTCAATTTGCGTTGATGTATGTTTTTCACAATCAAGAATCCAGGCTATGGCATTTAAGAAGCGCCCTGCACGCTCGAAAAAGCGAGCGAAAAACCGGACTAAGACCAAGAAAAAAGACCCGATCTTCGTCGATGGCAAACGTCCACGGCCAATGTACGTGGACTACAAAGACATCGAACTACTGAAGAAGTTGATTAATCGACACGGTCGGATCGTCGTTCGCAGAAAGACCGGTTGCACCGCGGTAAGCCAGCGTGCCGTGACGAAGGCAATCAAGCGAGCTCGCTTTATGGCACTGCTGCCATACGTCGGCGATTAGTCTCGGCGTCGCTCACTGACTGAAAAGGCTCGCTATATGTGGCGAGCCTTGCTCATGCGCTCATTTATTTTTGCCTGAGCTACTCAAGCACTCAAATTGCGCTGCAGGATACTGCGATGCCGTACACAACCGAACGACGCGTTCAGTTCCGGGACACGGACGCTGGCGGGATCATGCACTTCGCCTCCTACTTTGGCTGGATGGAGGAAGCCGAACACGAGGCCCTACGGTCGATCGGGCTATCTGCCATGGACGACAACTTCGGTATTGGCTGGCCCCGAGTTTCCGCTCAGTGTGATTACCTGGGGCCAATTAGATTTGAAGATGTCGTCACCATCGAAGTAGCCGTCGACCGCATCGGTGGAAAGAGCGTCACCTACAAAATCACGATTCGTGAATCTGATCGCGACGTCGCCATCGGAAAAGTGACCGCTGCCTGCTGTCAGATCGGCGAAGGCGGAAAAATCGTCGCAGTGCCGATTCCGGACGAGATTCGTAGGCGGCTGGAAACGTTGTAGCTGCGTGTTTCGGCTTGCGATTCTGGTTTCCGGCTCCAGCTCTTGGAAACACAATGAGCGACGACTCCAGCCAAACAAAAAAACACCGCCCAGAAGACGGTGCTTTTGCAGTTCACTTAATGGCCGATGCGTGATCGACTACCTTCTGCGACGTCGTATCAACGCCGCAACTCCTAACAAGCACAACAAGCCAGCTGATGGTTCAGGCACTAATGCAGCGATGTCGCCGGCGCTCAGCACTTCGTTGTAGATTCGTACGTCGTCGAGCAAGCCATCCATCGTCGTGAAAAGATCAGCTCGAGATCCGATGTACAACGGACTGGTGTTCGGTGCCCCAAAGTTAACGTCAACCAGCGTTTCGTGCGTGCCCGCTAACGCTCCGTCCAGGTAGTAATTAACTTCGCCGCCCGCTTCTGCGGTTACCGCCAAGTGCGTCCATTTATCGGTCGGCATGGAGACCGCTTGATTCAAGTGGAACGTTGAATCGTCGACACCGCCTCGCTGGTAGCCAAAGTTCACTCCTCGGTTTTCATTGTCGCGGTCAATTCGCAGTTCGTAGTTACCCGCATGGTTTGCACTCGATCCGTCGCTTGGAGTCTTTCCAACGATTGCGTCCCAACCAACGTTTGCAGTTTTCACCCAGGCCGAGATCGTGATCGCTGATGTAATGTCCAGCGACGAGTCGTGCGGAACCAAAACATGTTGCTCGCCGCCAGCAAGACTGAGCGACTGCCCGGTTCCGGTCGGAGTGTCCGAACTTAGACTCGCACCGTTTTCTAACGTCCCATGATTCCCCTTACCGGATGAATCATTTGCGTCGCCATCAAACTGCCACGACCCAACGAGTTCGGCATTGGCCGTCGCGACGCAGCAAGCAAGCGCCGCTATGATCACTCCGAAAAGCCGAGATAGCTGGTTACGTTTCATCATGTACCTCATAGTTGCCTTGCCATACATCCGTGTTGCTTGCGCTGGTTAGAAGTTGCAAGCAGCACTTCAAAATTACAAACTTTGATTCACGAGCAGAGTTTCCCATGCGGGCACAATGCTAACTGACCAATTTGCAGACTTCAAGCTTTCACTTGACAGATGAAGAGGAGCTGTTTCAGACTTGAAACGCAAACTCAATGTCAACGGTTCGTAACACGTCGTTTTCAATGTTGCTCGATAGGCATCTGGAGACCTCATCGCGCCGGATGTAAATGCCCGATGATGGCATTTCCTTCGGTCGGGCCAAATGAGACGTTGAAATTCGTTGTGAAAGTGACCGTGTCTTCCTGGAAGTTCAATTTGGCCGTTACGTGAAACGGGGTTTCGTAACCGCAAAACTTGACTACCAAGGTATTATCGTCGGTCCATGCATAGGTTCCAGCGATGGGCTCGTCGCTCAACCGAGTGAGACCGCCCCCAGGCAACGTTGCACGACCTCGTTCCCATTTTCGATATCCAGCAGGCACTTGCAGGTTCCGTCCGTCCCACTCGATCGACAGAGTAATGCGGTTGGGCTCTGTAGAGCGAACAGATACAGCCGAGTATTTCTGATCATTTTCGGCGAACTTGAATTGGTGACCAAATATACGATCTGCTAGTGGGGAACTGTCCTTGCCTTTAGCCGGCTTCACCGAAAGGTTAGCCAGTCTCTCGCGTAGCCGTTCATTGGCGGAAGCATCAGCTGCAATTTCAGTATCAGGAGATGACTGAAGTGCCGGGAGCAACTTATCCCACAACACGTTCAAAACTCCTTGCATATCGCCGACGCCGCTGGTGATTGCGACAACCGTGTTGTGCTCGGGCAGAACGATGCAAAATTGCGAAAACGCCCCGTCGCCTCGATAGCAATTGTGGCGACATCGCCAAAACTGAAAACCGTAGCCTTGGTTCCAATCGCTTTCCGGATTGCTGCCGTTGGGAACTTGCTTTGTCGTCGCCAGATCGATCCATTCTTTCGGCAGCAGTTGCTTTCCGTTCCACATACCTTTCTGCAAATAGAGTTGGCCAAACTTCGCGATGTCTTCTGTACGGACTCGTAATCCGTAGCCTCCCAGCGAAATCCCCTGGAAGTTTGTGTCCCACACAGGACCTTCGATGTCCAACGGTTCAAACAGACGAGGACCGAGATAATCAAGAATCGTTTCGCCTGTTTGTTTCTGAACGATCGCCGATTGCATGAACGTGGCCGCAGTGTTGTATTTGAAATGCGTCCCAGGAGCGTGGGGAACCGGATTCGCCAAGAACGACTTCGCCGACACAACGATTGGCGAAGCGGACGGCTCGGTTTCGTGGCCGGCGGTCATCGTTAAAATGTCACGAACTCGCATCGCTTTCAGATTTGCACTCGCGTCGTCCGGAACATCGTCTGGAAAAAAGTCGACTACGCGATCATCGACAGTGAGCTTTCCTTCAGCGACAGCAAAGCCGACCGCCGTCGATGTGAAACTCTTGCTTAACGAGTACAGAACGTGCTTGTGCTCTGCATCGTAGGGTGTCCACCACCCTTCAGCGATGACGCTGCCATTGCGGGCAATCATCAAGCTGTGAATGCCATCGAATTGCTCGTCGAGCGCATTCGTCAGTTCAAGCAGCGCAGTCGACGATACCCCCTGCGATTCAGGCGTGTTCCGTGGCAGCGATGTTTGACCAACGCACATGGACGCCATCACTGTAACGAAACCACACGATAGGATTGCTAGAGAGTTCTTCACGTTAATTTTTTCCTAAAAGTTCCTTCACTGTCTTGTTCACAAAAGCATTTCGAATTACTTCTTCAAATGATTATCCGCGAAGTCAAGAAACCGCAGCCAGTCGAACATCTCGATCGAATGTCCACCCTCGCGGATGTGGTAGCCGACTTCACGGTCCAAAATCGCTTTGCCAACCGGAGGTGATTGTTCGGTGTCGAGCCCTCGTTTGCCCAGCAAGCGGTAGACTTCGCTTGCGTGGTACGCCGAAAGATATTCGCCGCGGCCATCGGCCCAAGTGTCTTCGACTCCACTGTGAACATAGACCGGACGCGGAGCCATCAACGCCAAAAGCATGTGTTGGTCAACCGGCAAATCATCTTCTTGCTCAACAAACTTCCAGGCATTGCGGCACAGCCAATAGGGAAATCGTGTCACCATTTTTTTCAGTGTCTCGCCTGATTTCCGACGCCACAGAGCGGCGCCGGCGCAACCGGACTGAGCCGAAATCGCCATAGCGAAGCGTTCGTCTTTGGCTGCCGTCCAAAGAGCTGCTTTGCCCATTTTGGAATGGCCCATCACTGCGACTCGACTCGCGTCAATGTCAGCGTCTGTTTCAAGATAATCGAGTGCTCGGCTTCCGCCCCAAGCGACCGTCGCCAACACGCCCCATTCGTGAGCCTTCGGGAAACTCTGGCCCTTTTGCGTGTAAAACAGCTTGTGAATTTTCCCGAGAAACGACACTTCGTTGTGGCCAACAAGATCTTGTTGATAGACGGCCACGAACCCGTATCCTCGATCGAGGAACTCACCAAGCGGCCAGCCGTTTTTCAATTTGCCAGGTTGCGTTGTGGATCCGTCAAAGTCATTCGACTTCGTGTCATTAAAGCTGTGCTTCAGAAAACACGGCACGGGTTTTGGCGAGTCATTCGGAACGAACACCAGGATCAACATGTCGCATGTGCCCAGTTCGTTGCTGAACCGAATTCGCACATCCTTTCGCGTCGCCCTTCCGTCCATGAATGAGCTATCTTCTTTGACGACTTCGTATTCCGTCTTGATTGGATACGCGGGAGTCGGAACTCGCCCATAAATCAAATTGCTGAACAGCGACACGATTTGCGGTCGCCGAACGTTCTTCCATTCTTCGGGCGTCGTGACTTCTTTGCCTTCTGCCGTAAGCAGCAGAGGCGGCAAGTCGTAATGCGGAAGTCTTGCTTCATCGTAGTTGACATCCTTGTCGAATTCCTTCGGCTCACGTGCAAAAAGTTGCGAGGCAATACAGACGACCAAAAGCAAACAGGACAGGCTGCGAAAAGAGATCATTGTGGACTCCATGACGAAAACTGTTGTGTCGATAACGTTCACGTTTTGGCTAACGATCGTAGCAGCTTGTGCAGCCGTCGTGTTGTCGCTGCGCAGTGATTTGTCAACGCACGCGACCTGCAATGTCCGCAGCATTTAGCCGTAACGGTTATCTTGCTGGTATTAGCTCGCACAGCAGCAAAAACTCAGAAACGCTGACGAGTTTCTGCAACATGCGCGTTTGAATGGACGAGCAAAGTCGGACCTGATGCCAAATCGCAACAGTGGAATTGCCAATGGTTTGGTGCGATCTATCTTTTTGAACTCTTTTCCTTTTTGCGGCGGTTCTCGCTGCTAGCTATTCGCGCGATACAGATTGCTAATGCAAAGAGATCTCCTGCTCAACTCGTCGGCGCTCGCGTCATTGTTGGAATCGAAGGTCCAAAACTCGATTCAACTTGCCGAACTGATTATCGACCTGCATAACGCGGACGACGTCGAACTGGACGAATGGATCATTCAAAAGGGAATTGCGTCATCAGACGATCTTGACCGAATTCGTCGATCAGAAGTACGGACGCTCGTAAAGACGGAAAGTGATCCGAGCGAAAGTCGTTCTCGCCAGCTCGACGACGATTTGTCGACTCGTAATTTGCGTTCGCAAGGCCAGGAGCACTTGCATGACGCTCGAACAGGCGTAGGTCTGTGGGGTAAGTATGTTGCCAAGCCAGCTCCAGCAAGCAGCGGCTACTCAGGAGAGCCCGGCAGCGCGAATCGATACGACTGGATTGAGCAGTTTGCTCGAGGCGGTTTAGGTGCTGTCTGGCGCGCGCACGATAAGAATCTCAATCGAACCGTTGCAGTAAAAGAGCTGTTGCCCGATTCAGTTTGCTCGCCGGGCATCGTTTCTCGTTTCATCGATGAAGCAGTGATCACCGGTCAGCTTGAGCACCCCGGCATCGTACCCATCTACGAATTTGGGTTTAAGAACGATGGCTGCCCGTACTATTCGATGAAGATGCTGGACGGCGACACGCTGGCGACTGAAATCTCGAACTTCGCGAAGCTGCCAGCTCGCAGCCCGGAACGTGTTGTCCGATTTAACAGCCTCCTCACGAACTTTGTCGCGATCTGTAACGCGATGGCGTTCGCTCACGAACGAGGCGTGATTCACCGAGACTTAAAACCTGGAAATATTATTCTAGGCAAGTTCGGCGAAGCTTCGATCGTCGACTGGGGCATCGCGAAGTACTTTAATCGCGCCCACGATGAACCGAAAGAAGCGACCATTTGCTTAAAGACTGGTGCCCACAGGCACAGTCGCCGTTCAACGGCCGGAGCCAATCGGACTCGCCGCGGCGACATCATCGGCACACCGTCGTTTTTATCGCCCGAGCAAGCTCGCGGCAGTGTCGACTTAGATCCTCGATCCGACATCTATTCGCTAGGTGTCATCCTCTACGAAATCATCACCGGTCAGGCCGCGTTTTCTGGCGAAGATACAACGCGGATCATCGAGGATGTGCGTAACGGGCAGTTCGACACACCTCGCACAGTAAATCGTCGCGTGCCCAAGGCGCTCGAAGCGATCTGCATGAAAGCGATGGCGCATGATCGAGAAAACCGATATGAGTCCGCTCTTGAGCTGGGTCAGGATGTTCGTCAGTTCTTAGCGGGTGAACCCGTCACTGCATACAAAGAAAGCTTGATCGAGCGAGGCCTCCGTTACTGCAAAAAGCGCCAATCGTTTGCCGTCGCGTCCTTCGCATCCTTGATTGCAATTTCAGTCGTTTCGTTCGTGTCTTACTTGACCGTAAGTACAGCGCACAAAGAAGAACAAATCGCGCGGAAGTCGGCAGAGCAAGCACGCGATCGCGCGATCGAAGCTCACCGCCGTGAAGTCGCCGCAAAAGAACTCGCATTCCAGAATCTAAAGCAAGCTCGGAAAGCAGCCGACGAATGGTTATTGGAATCGAGCGGTGACATCGAATTCTATCCCGGCCTGGAAAAAACACGCCATGAATGGCTGACGAACGCCGTTAGGCATTACACGGAATGCAGCCAGGAAATATCGTCTGACGATCCCGTGCTGCGGGCGGAAGCAGCCAAGGCCATCATTCGGCTCGGCGACGCGCAGCGGTTGCTTGGAAACATCGAAAATGCAAAGGAATCCTACGACAAAGCGCACACTCTGTTTGGCGATCTTGTTGCGGACGCCAATGAATCACCCACTGAGATGCGTCGTGATCATCAACTGCAACTGGCAAACAGTATGATCGGTCTTGGCCTATGCCTGCCGCACACAGAACGCGACGACGAAGCGTTGAACCATCTGACGTCAGCGCAGGAAATATTACAGGCTCTCGTAAGGCAGCGTCCTGACGATGACACTATCGTGTTCGCGCTGGCTCGGTGTCGCGTTGCGCAAGCGAGGCTCTATCACAGCCAGGATCGCTTCGACGTGGCAATGCAAGCCTTGCGGGAATCGATTCGAACGTTGACGGTAATGCGAAGTGACAATCCCAAGCGATCGCATGAGGCGCTGCTGGCCTCTACGATTCTGGACTTGGCCCACATACAGATCAAGTGTCGGCAATTCCACGAAGCATTGCAAACGCTCGAGCACGCATTGGAAACGTACAGCCGCCTCATCAATAAATCGCAGCACAGGCCCGATTTTATCAACGGTCGAATGACTGTCCAGATTTTGCTGGGCAACGTTTATTGCGAACTTGGCGATTCTTCCAACTCGATTGCGTGCTACGAAGAAGCCGCAAAAGATTTTCATCAACAAATGGATGTGATGTACGGAGGAGGACTGCACAGCGAGAATCTCGCGAGTGCGCAAGTGAACTTAGCTCAGCTTTTGCATCGGCGCGGAGACACCGAACGCGCACGGCAATCGGCATTGTTTGGACACGACGAACTAGTGTCGCTGGTCGAATTGCATGGTCGTACGGCGGACCGCTTGCGATCATTCGCCGTTACTCTGCGAACCATCGCAGATCTGTCCGACGACGTCGAGGCGAAAAAACTCTACGGCGAATCCCTGATGGTCTACGACCACCTTGTTGAAACACATGGAGGCGATGCGGACGACGTTGCAGAACGGGCAGTGAGTCGCGTTCAGCAGGTGAATTGTGATCAGAGCGTTGCTCCTTCAGATCGGCTCGCTGTTTTACGCGAATCACATGAAGAACTGGCAGCGCTCGGCCAAGGCGATCGGATCTGCTCCGGACGAACGTTTGTTCAGCTTGCTCTAGCGGATGCACTGCTCGAACAAGGCGAAGTCGCCGCAGCCGAGGCGACGTTCACAGCAGCTGTGGAGGAGCTTCGGGCGCGTCGCGATCTTACGTCGCGGTTGCGTCTGACCGAAATCCTCGCGGCCTGCCCACTGGAAAAGGTGCGAGACACTTCGCGTGCATATCACGAAGCTCGATCGTTAGTCGCAGACTATCCACGGTCAGCCGAATGCCGCCTCGTGCTGGCATATTGTGAGCTGCAAAACGACGTGGCGTCTCAGGCCGCCGACACGCTGGCAGACGCCGTGAACTTGCAAGGAGGCCACGAAACACTCGCCTCCCAGTTGTGCCGAGTTTTGATCGCCACCAAAAACGGTGAACTCGGTTCGATTCCGGACGTTCAAGTCACCGCAATCGAAACAGACAACACGATCGTTAGAGAGCCTTTTCTGACTCGCTGTCTGTGGCATGAACTCAAAAGCAAGCAGTCGACTTCAGATCCGCTGAACTGAATCTGTCGATTTGTAGCAATTCTGCACTGCGATCTGGCACGATGATCTTTATTTCGAGCGGTAAGACTGGCGGCGTGCGACCAGGCGCGTCGAATCTTGAATTGATGGCGACACGTTGGAAACGCACGGAGGCGCAGTCCGTTGTCCTGGCAGCATCTGTTAATGTTAAACCTTGTGTGTTGTTACGCTTGCGTATTCCTGGTAAACGCAACCGTTTCGGCGCAAGAGGCCGACACTGAACCTCTGCAAATCCGTGTCGCACAGGCTACACCACCGCTAAATCCGCAGAGCGGTTCTCCCGACCAAGCCCCACAAATCTCGTCGCAACAAAATCGAAACTCAGTCAGCCGCGAAGGCGACAATTCACTTCCTGCGAGTCTGTTCAACCGGCGGCTACCGACCGATTTGAATCCGCATCGCCAGCAGATCGCGAATCTTCCTGGAGCAGACATTGTCTTAGGATTTGAAGCGTTCACTCGGGCCGCAACCAAAAGCGACGACTTATTGTCACGGTCTCAGTCGGCTGTCGGTTTGTCCGCACAGCGACGAACACCAATCAGCACCGACCTTCGCATCCGCGGGAGTCGTTCCGGACAGTTACTCGCGTCGGGTTCCTATTGGGCGCCGGCTCGCGCCGATTTGGACACAATGCTCAACAAGATCGATTCAAGCATCGTGCAAAACATGATTGCAATTAAGGGGCCGTACAGTGTTCGCTACGGACCGGGATTTGGTTTTGTCGACTTGCAGTTGGCAACGTCGCCTCGACACGAAGACGGTTATCAGTGGAATGGAGCGACGAGCCTCACCTACAAAACGAATGGCGAACAATGGTTTGGGCGGCAAACGTTGACCGGGGGTGCCGAAAACTGGGGCTACTTTGTCAGTTACGGGCACAGTACCGGCTCCGACTACGAAGACGCGATTAATGTTCCGGTGCCGTCGAGTTTTAAGTCTCGCGATTTATTCGCAACAATCGGATACGACATCGACGAATCGAAGAGCTTTGAATTTACGTATCTCAGGCTCGATCAAACCGATTTAGAATTTCCAGGTTTAGTTTTCGATATCGATTATCTGGTGACGGATGGCTTCGAAGCGGAATTCGAAAATGACATGCCGATATTCGGGGACTACTTTCGAGCAGAAGGTTGGCACAATCGAACTCATTTTCGCGGCGACACTTTAGGACAAGGTAAGGCTTTTCAAATCCCTCAACTGCGAACGATTCTGTTTTCGCCCAGCGGTACCAACGGCTTCGGAATCACCGATGTCGATGGCGCGTCAACTGGCTATCGATTCTCTTGGGATTTTCATCTGTCGCCAGAAGAGACGATCGTCGTCGGAACGGACATGATTCACCTCGATACCGAACTGAACGATATTGAGCCTTTTCTTCCGCCAAACGACAACAACTTTCCGATTCCCGCTTCGTACAGCAATGATGCAGGACTGTTCGTTGAGCACCATGCAGATTACACACCGGTTCGGCTAACGTCTGGAGGCCGCATTGATTTCGTCAACACGCATGCAGTACGAAATGTTCGTGGCGTTCCTGTCGATTTAGAAGTCTTCAAAGACGGCGACCTCGATCAGCATTTCACGCTGTGGTCCGCCTTCCTGTTGGCTGAGCGTGATTTGAACAATCATTGGACAGCGAACGCTGGAGTTGCGTTTGGCGAGCGGCCACCGACACTTACTGAACTGTATGCGACAGCGAGTTTCATTGGCACGTTGCAACGTGGGCTGACGTCCGTCAACGGTGATCCGCTTCTTGATCCAGAACGCATGCGACAAATCACCGTAGGGCTGGAAGGCAATTACGAGGACGCTCGCATGGGAGTGCACGCGTTCCATTCGTGGATCAAGGACTTTATCGCCTTTGACTTAATTAGCTTGCCAGATGAATTCGACGAGGGGTTCAGCAACGCCGTTCAGTTCACGAATACCGATCTCGCAACGCTCGCTGGATTTGAAGGCTACGGCGAATTCGACTTGCTCGATCAACTGACGGCGTTCGGAAACATCTGATATGTTGAGGGCCGCGATCGCAGTCGCACACGACCTTCGCGAGGATCGTTGGCGCCAGGCCGCAGCAACTTGCCGGGACGCCCGCACGAACCATTGCCAGGCATCGCACCGTTCGACTCTTACATCGGACTGCGTTTGCATGACCCCTCGGCAGACCAACTTTGGGGCCTCGAATTTGCCGTGAGAATGGTCGGGGCTCAGGATAGGGTCGCTGCGTCGTTGCAAGAAGTCGCAACACCCGGATTCACGACATACGACGTGCGTTCTTATTGCCGGCTAACTGAAGATCTGATGTTCATTTCTGGTGTCGAGAACTTCACTAACGAATTCTACCGCGAACACCTGGACTACCGCACCGGGCTCGGCGTCTTCCGCCCAGGCATCAACTTCTATTTCGGCACGGAACTCAGCTACTAAAGTCACGAACCAGGTGGTCAACCGGCACAACCGCCACAAGCCGCGCTATCGATCGATCGCCTGGTCTAGTTTCGAGCTACGTTTCCTGTAGTGCATCCGTACTTACAGCATTCCAGGTGAGCTATGGCTGAAATCGCCACGATCAATCAATCTATTTCCCAGTTTTCCAACGTGCTTGCCGAATCCGAAGTCGGCTGCCTCGTTCAGATATATCCAACAGATGATGGGCCCTGTGGCTTGTGGGAACTGGATCGTGAATCGCTGACGCTGGGACGAGCGAAGGACTGCGACATTCAGTTGGATGACGACTCGGTATCTCGCGAGCACGCAGTAATCCGCCACGACTTAGATGGCTACACAATCAAAGACTTGGGCAGCACAAATGGCACATGGGTGAACGACAAACGCGTGGACTCGGCTGAGCTCACGGCGGGTGATCGAGTCCGATGTGGCAGCCAAATCATGAAGTTCCTGTCTGCCGACCATATCGAACTTCAATATCATGAAACCGTTTACAAGATGACTACGACTGACGGCCTGACCAATGCTCACAACAAGCGTTACATGCTGGACGTGTTGGAAAGGTCGATCGCACGAGCTCGACATTGCCATCGACCTGTCTCGTTGATCATGATGGACATCGACTTTTTCAAGCAAGTCAACGACACACACGGGCACCTCGCGGGAGACGAAGTCTTGCAAGAGTTCAGCCGGCGAGTCAAAGAGGTCATCGACGACCACCATGTCTTCTCGCGGTATGGCGGCGAAGAGTTTTCACTGATCGTTGACGAGGGCAGTGTGGAAGATTCACAGAGCCTTGGTAAACGCATTAACGAAGTCATTCAAAGTCGACCGTTCGAGACCAACGTCGGACCTGTTGCCGTCACGGTCAGCCTAGGACTCGCCTGGACCGACGGTAGCGAGCCAATGGAGCCTCAAGACTTAATCGCCCGCTCCGACGAAAAACTCTACGAGGCAAAACGCGGCGGCCGAAATCGAATTGTGTGGTAACGTTGCGGCGAGAAGCTATTTTTTGATCGCCGAGCTGCGTGCTTCCGCGACTTTCTTCGCTTCGGCGTCGTCGAGAAGCTTTTCGGTAAATCGAGCCAAATACTTCATGTTGCTGCCGGCGCCGCTGAAGCCTAGGACACTTTCGTCCCAGTCGAGTTGTTTCGACATGAGCCGTCCTGCGTCGACGTCAAATCGAATCGTTCCTGACGATAGTTGCTGAATTAGCTGAGCCTTGATTTTCGCGTCGTCGACTGGCGTCAAAACTTGAGTGCTAATT
>JAGQPC010000236.1 GCA_020426925.1 Planctomycetales bacterium
CACCCACGAATTCTTTTGACGAGGCTGAATTTGAAAAGGGTCGCTCATTTTTCAGTGTCTCCTTTTGAGGTGCGCGAAACAACATAACGTGAGTGTAACGGTTGCCACGTCTGATTACTAATATCGATGCTGGCGGCTACTCGATCTCAGAATTAGCAAACGGTTTACTGAAGTCTCGCCTTCGCGAAAGCTCCGATCCAGCAACAGTTTCGTATTCTGCGGCCAACATCACGTCACGAGTGTCAAAAAGACACAAGTCGATGTAGCGGTCCAATTGATTCATATCTCCATTGGCCTAAAACAGAATGCAGCGGAGATGTCGCGAACGCGAACCGTTGACCAAACCATCAGGAATCTTGGCGAGCAGGTAGTCATAAACTTCGGTCGCGTGTTCATCGCCAAAATCATCGACGATACGTTGCCGGATATCAGTCGGTACAGACGACATTTTGCGACCCGTCTTCTTGCGAGATTAAGCGTCTGCTGCTGGCCGACACAAAAACGAAATGGAATAACGGGCGCGCATGTCAAACCACACTAAATCCCAGCTGATTGCCTGTTCAGTCTTTCGCTATCGTGCGGCAACCATCAACTCTTCCCCACCACAATTCGTCGGCATCAATCCCGCAGCCTCGGCGTTCTTGTATCAGGTGTCGACACTCGCATTCCCAAACCCAACATGAAATCGCCATTCGATCGAGTACAGC
Organism: Planctomycetales bacterium; assembly: GCA_020426925.1. Lineage (GTDB taxonomy): Bacteria > Planctomycetota > Planctomycetia > Pirellulales > Pirellulaceae > JAGQPC01. The sequence goes on from JAGQPC010000236.1 coordinate 708, forward strand.
CTTTCCGCAATGGCCCGATTTCCACCGTGGTTAAAGTAAACATTGTAAGGCACGCGGACCATGACGTCGTCTCGGATCTCGCCTAATCGGCAATCGAGCCACTCGATCTCGTCGACGTCGGATGCAAACCGCAGCTGGATATGAAATGGAGCAAGCGTCTGGTCAGAAATAAAAATGCAGAGCCCCGCAATTTCAATCTGGCGGAGCGCAGTCTTAGTCGCGATTTCGTGAAACACGCCGTCCAAGCTCTCGTGCTTCCAGAACGCATGGACTTTACGAAGAACGGCAGGCAGATAGAACTCGAGCGCAGATGCAACGGTGCGAAAGTCGTCAGCTTGCGAAATGCCGCCGCCAACCGGCACATTACCACATACGTTTCGAATGGCACGAACGAGTTGTTCTTCGAGTGGGTGCGCGAAAGTAGTGGACTCCGGTGATGTATCAACTTCGAATGACTGAACCCGGAAAGAACGGATTGCATGAAGCCGTGGCGGGGGCCGCTCAATGCTCGCCCGCTGCAGATCACTCCGTCGGTGGTGCATCGCTTGAGTACCGGAAAACGATTGTACCTGTGTCGGGCGACAGAAAAAACGTAGAACGGGAATCGCCGTACGCCGTTTGCGATCGATAGTCGCCGGTGTCTTCAATCAGCGGGCCAAACTGAGTTGCCGGAACGATCTCCTTTTCGAGTAGAGAACGATACTCAACGATTTGCTCAAGCAGTTCAGAAGTACCGGCAATCTCACCAAGCGTGAAAGTGCCGTCTCCAAAGGAATCGCTTGAAATCAACCGAAGTATTTTGACATCCTGCGCCAGCTCGGCACCAATGATCCTGGCCAGCCGCTGTTGCGGAAGACTCTCCCTGATCGACACGCACACACACGTGAGCAGCGCCAACCAGATCGCAACCAGAGCTTTCACGCCAAACCTGCCGTACATCGCCACCGTGAACCAAGCGAGCAGACACGACATCCCAATAATGAAAGGAAAGCCCAAGGCAAACCAACCGGCCGTTTGCAATGCCAGCAACGGCGGCCCTCCGCTGTAATCAATGCTCGCCATGCCAAACCAACACCACACAACGAAGAGTATCACTGCGGGCACCGAAACGTAGAGCGGACGAAGTCGTTTCATAGGTACTGACCCGTGTTGCGTTTGACAGCAAGTTGGCAGACAAATACACGACGCCCGTTCTTGCAGACGCCTGACAAGTCCCCCTAACTCACTCCGCTTTGTTTCGGTACTCGCCGACCTTATAGGTCGCTAGAGATTGTCCAATCATCTTATTCGCGGTCATTTCTGAAAACATTCGATAGCTCGGTGCGACAATCTCCTCGACCTCTGTCGGCTCAACCTCAATTACCGCGAGTATCCGAAATCTGTCTCCAATCAATTCCGTCAGCCGAAACTTCTGCTGCTCGTAGCCTTCGTCGGATTCGCGAAGAACTCTTGCTGTTCCCCGGACTTTATGCCCTTTCTGCGTAAATACATCAATGAAGCTCAGGCAGACACGAGCGTCGCTCTCGATGTTTCGAACTGTTTGCGGCGATGCGATGTGGGCGACAAGAATTCTCCCGCTGCCATCGTGCATGAATGCCTCTTTCGGTGAAACATTCGGACTTCCGTCCTCCGCGACAGTAGCAAGCCAACAGAGCACGCTCGTTTCAATCGATTCCGCAACTTCTTCGGTGATCACCTTTTTGCTCCATCCACATTACAAACAAAGCACGCGGACGCTGACCTAATTGGACAGCGCCGCTTATCGTCAAATACAGGCAGCAACTTGTTTGTAGTCCGCTTTCAGGCGGCATCTGGTCTGCACTTGCGTTCCGCCTGAAGGCGGGACTACGAGCATAATGTGGCGCTGTCCCAATTTCGGATCAGCAGCATGCCCGCCACCCTGTACGATAACTGATCGTGTCACCCCAAGAAACTGGCGATCATTCCCAAAGCATGAACCGCTGTGAAATCTTCTTGTGCGTATCGAGAGGCAACAGCACACACTCACACTGAGCACACACGATCTTTAGCTTCAGTGCATCCCTGCTGGTAACATGGACAACCACGCCCTCATTGCAGCTGGACACGTCTGCATCATCAATCGGCAAACATGGACGCGCATCATCGGGCAAACTATGCATACAG
>JAGQPC010000237.1 GCA_020426925.1 Planctomycetales bacterium
AAAGGCAGGTAACGCCGTCGAAGAAGCCTCTCGGACTCTCGAGGCGAAACGCCAAGAGATCGCAGCGAAGCGTCGCGAGATCGAAATCAAGAATCAGGCCGCCATCCAAAAGGAAAACGAAGCAAAGCAGAAACTAGAAACCGTCAATAAAGAGCTGATTGACCTGCAAACGAAGCGAGGCGAATACGATCGGCTTGAAATTCGAGCACCCCGCACTGGCGTGATCCAGCAGTGGTTCGGTGTTGAAGGAAGTGATACGGTCAAGGAAGGCGATAAGCTATTTGTAATCGTGCCTGAAGCGACCGAGCTCGCCGTTGAACTGAAACTGAAGGGCAATGACATACCTCTCATCAAGGTAGGCGACGACGTTCGATTGCAATTCGAGGGCTGGCCGGCCGTTCAATTTGTCGGTTGGCCATCGGTCGCTGTTGGGACCTTCGGCGGCAAGGTCAACCGAATCTTCCCGACCGACGACGGCAAAGGTAATTTCCGCGTTCTCGTTAGTCCGCACAAGACGGAATCTGATTTAGATTGGCCAGACGACCGATACCTAAGACAAGGTGTCCGTGCGAACGGCTGGGTGCTGCTGAAGCAAGTTCCGCTGGGATACGAAATCTGGCGTCAATTGAACGGATTCCCGCCGACAGTAACAGACGAAAGTGCAGACAAAGACAAGAGCAAAGGCGGGAAGGTCAAACTGCCAAAGGCGTAGGCAAAGTTTGCATGCTCAATGCTGCGGTTCCCCAGTCGCAGCTGACGTCATTCCTCGCTGAACAGCTTGTCGAGTGGTAGCGAGATGCTGGGCTTGAATAGTGGACTTAGTGTTTCGTTGCGTTGGAAGACTTGGACTTCCTGATAGCCATCTGTCGTCGGGTTGCGGTGCTGGTGCACGACCTGCGATTCAATGCCCACTACCCAGTAATCGGTGATGCCGGCTTGAGCATAGAGCATCGCTTTTTCGCCCAAGTCATATCGAAGGCTCGTGTCTGCAACTTCGATAATCAGGTGCGCGTCGCTGCCTCGTGGTCGTTGTCCGCCATAACGTTTAGCCCGCAGCCACATCACATCCGGCTCGGGCAGGCTGTCGCCAAGTAGAATCGCACTCTGGATCTGAATGCGTGCTTCGTCGCGGCTAACGCTCGAATGTGACCAGTACGTCAAAAACTCGATGTAGTCAAAATAGTATGGGCCAGCCGGATTCATTTCGCGAATCTCTCCATGAATGAACTCGAGCCTACGCTCGAGCCCAACGAACGCACCATTGGCGATCATTCTTTCATAATCATCAACTGCTAGCCGCAGAGAACTGCTCACCGCCAACCTCCCGAAACATGGAATTCTGCGAATCACCTTCAATTATACACCGCGAGGGGCAATTCACACGCTACCGAACAAGCGGCCAATGCCCGCTTGCAGCGTCGCTCACTCAACACCAGCTGTTCAATTTGCTGGCTGGCCATTTGCACCTTTGGCGGCAAAGTCAACCAAATCTTCCCAAGCGACGACGGCAGAGGCAATTCCCGCGTTCTCGTTATCCCGCACGTGACCACAAAATCCGATACAGATTGGCCAGACGCCCGATACGTAAGACAAGATGCTTTTGCAAATGGTTGAGTGTTGTTGAACCAGGTCCGTTGGATTACCAAATATGGCGTCAGTTGAGCGTATGGCCTACGGCACTAGCGGGCGAGATTTCGGACAGGGGCGAGAGCAAGGGCGTGAACGTCCAACTGCCAATAGTGCGGGAAAACTGTTAACGCCCTATTGCGCAGCCATCGATCTCGTGCTGTTGCTCGGACCAGCAACGCTAGCGCAAGAACGTTTCACGCAATCTGTGCTACCACCCGTCCCCGACGGAGAAACTATCGGAGCGTTTCCAGTCGGTGAAGATGACGGCTACGAAATAGAAGCGACTCGGAAAATGTTCCCCGATGGCCTGTCGCTGGCCGACGTGATCGCAAGTCTATGCAAGTGCTATCCCGAGATTCAGGCAGCTCGTCAGGAGTACCGGCGGGCCGATGGCGAATTGCTCTCATCGTGGGGCACGTTTGACACAAAGCTGCAAAGCTATTCGCTGAATGAGCCGACTGGGTACTACGAAAATAGTCGTCACGCGATCGGCGTCGCTCGTCAAACGTGGTGGGGCGGCTACCTTTCGGCCGGCTATCGAATTGGCCGAGGTGAGTTTCAGCCTTGGTACAAAGAACGAGAAACGGACAAGAGCGGTGAATTCAAAATCGGCTGGATTCAACCGCTGCTTCGCGGCAAAGCCACTGACCTCAATCGCGTCTCCGTGTTCCGCGCATCTTTAGCCAGACAGGCCGCGCAGCCCGCGTTGCTACAAGCAATACTCGACTCAGCGCGGGAGGCGACTGACACTTACTGGAAGTGGGTGGCGGCCGGTCAGTCATTGCGTGCTCAACGTGAATTGTTGCAGCTTGCCAAGACGCGTGGTGAACAATTCGAAGCTGGTTTGAAGGCCGGCAAATTTGCCGAGATCGACATCATTTTGAACCGGCAACTAATCGCTGAGCGTCAGGTCAAAGTGCTCGATTCTCAACGCAAATTTCAAGCGATGGCGTACAAGCTATCGCTGTATCTGCGCGATGAGGCGTGCCAGCCTATCATCCCGTCAGAGGCTTGGCTGCCCCAACGCTTCCCAGTCACCGAACGACCAACCAACGGCAACTTGCGGGAGGACGTCGCCGCATCGCTTGCACGCCGTCCCGAGCCGCGTATTTTGCAGATCGAAATCAATCGGATGAGGTGGGAACAACAGCTCGCTCGCAACGACGCGCTTCCGCAGTTCGATTTCGTAGCAGAAGCGTCGCAAGATGTCGGGCCCCCAGCGAGTAGCTCCGACGATAAGGATGAATTTCTCGTAGTCGTAGGCGTGCGTGGCGAAGTTCCGATTCAGCGGCGCAAGGCCCGTGGTAAGCTCCAATCCACCTCTGCAAAAGTAGCGCAGCTTCGGCAAAAGCTGCTTCTACAGAAAAACAAGATCGAGACTGAACTGCGCATTGCATACAACGCACTGCAGCTAAACTCTCAGATCGTGGAACAAGCCGAACTCTCGCTCGCAGCAGCGTTGGATTCTCTGCAACGTTATCGTTTTGCGTTCGATCGCGGCAAGGTCGATTTGATCTATCTGAATCTGTTGGAAACGAAAGCGAACGAAACAGAAATTAAACTGATTGAAGCTCAAGGAAACTGGTTCCAATCGCTCGGCCAGATGCAATCCGCGCTGGGCCTCGACCCACTCGAGCAATCACTGCTAATTTCCGAGCTTCCGCTTTCTCCGCGCCCAGGCGTTGGGATCGCACCATCGCAGAATACGATCGATGAAGAAAACTTTGATCGCGATTGGGAAATTCACTCGCAGGCCGAATAGCAGGCACAACTGTATCAGCCACGCCGCTCAAGCAGTTCATCACCAATCCTGTGGATTGTTCAACAGGTACAGCAAGTACTTCCATACGACCAACAGAACAGCGGCGACAAACATTCGAAGCAACAATGTCCGAATGCTCAGCTGCACCGGGACGTTTGAATCGGAAGTGCTTTCTCGTTGCCGACGAATCAGAACCGGAACGCAACTGCCGATTGCCCCTAGAGTCGCTGTTCTGATGCACTCTGGCCATCCAAATCCAGCACATATGAGACCTGGCAGCCCTCCGGCCAATGCTTTGTCCGCAATCTTGTTGCGGTCGAGGAGACAAAATGCCCAAAGCAATGTTGCGACGGTTAGAAAAACTAACGCTCCAACAAAGCCAGCGATAATGAGTCCTGCGAAGCCACCGCGTATCGCACTATCACTTCCCGCGTACGTGGATGTTCCTAAACCGAATCCGATGAAACCTTGATACGCACCGTAGACACAGCCCGACGGCGCAGTCCCAAACCAACTTGCAGACCATTCTCGGCCAGTGAAGATTCGCTTCAGGCTACTGACCAGTTTTCGCGAATCGCTCGCCAACGTAGAAGTCGTTGATAAATCTGACATTTACCCCGACCACAATGATCTGAGCGACCATTATCAGCAAACACGAGCGGCGAGTCGCTAGATCAAGCCACGTTATTTACACTACTCGTTGTTGTATCGTTGGTTGCGGTGTTTGGAGAAACGCTGTGTCGCCCTTGCACATGTATGACAAGTTCTTCGCTCGCTTCATGTGTCGTTAGCTTCGCGTGCTAGGCCGCGACCCTTCTGGCGATCGTGTGCTTACGTCACAGCGCCACGGTCTTGCGCTCTGCTGCGCATCTCGTCATTGTTTATGGAGCGTCAACGGCACGTGTGCAACGCCGATTCAGTCCGATGCATCATTGTCAGATAGGATTCCACTTTTGTATCGGAATTGGAGTGTGCTGAAAAAAACTTCTCCGTGGTGAAAAAAGTTTGTTGACCAGACTTGCGCCAGAGATACGATGAGTGTTAAGCGAGGACCCCACCACCGGAAAGATCGTCATATCCTTATGGGTGGATACATAAGCAGATAACACTTCGTTTTCTATCCAATTCCAGTTGCGCAAGGGAAAAACGATATGCGAAAGCATGCAGTACAAAGGTGGGTAATGGCCAACCTATGTGTGGCTGTCCTGTTTACCTCGACCATCACCGTCAGATCAAGCATATCGCAGGAAACGAGGGCGCGCGAACGTACCAATGATGAAGCAGCTCATCAACTCGAAGATGTAAGCAAGTATCTCCAGTCCCTCGATTCGTTTTCCGTTCAGCTTGAATTGGCGACTGAAATGACGGTCGAAGAAAAAGTACATCGGAAGCCGTGGAGATCGGCGGTTGTGCATTACCGTCACCCGAATCGGTTGCTGATCAAATCAGAAACGATGACCCTTTCGGCAAACGGGGAGAACCTGCGTTTTGTGGGTACTAGCGCCTCGGGAAAACAGATGTATGCGGAGTCTCGATCCCCAACTGATTTTAAGGAAGTCCAGAACAATCCGTGGTTTCGGTTTGTTGCACGCCACGCGACGTCTGTTTTATCTTCGATGCTGTATTCAAGCAGACTGCACGAGTCGTTGCTGGCAACGGCGACACAAGTTGAGTTAAGTCCGGCCACGCCGAACAGCCAACTTCAGTTTCGTAGCAGTAACGCTAGCCATACGCTGCTGTTCTCAAACGAGCCTCCAATTCCTGTTCACGTGACTCGGGCGCCAATTTATAGACCGGCGAAAGGTGTTCCTCCTATCAGGTTGACGGCTAAGTTCTCAGATTGGGCCGCAAACCCACGATTGGACGAAGAGCTGTTCGTGCTGAAAATCCCAGAAGACGCAAAGCGAATAGAATCGCCGCGCGAATTGCTTGATATCAAGCGTCCCGATGGACCTGACCCATTGATTGGAAAGGCAGCACCCAATTTCGCAATCAAGTCAATCTCCTTTAACGAAGCCGATTCAGCGGAGATCAATCTGAAACGATATCTTGGAAAACAAGTTGTCGTAATCAATTTTTGGACGACTCGGTCTGCAACGTTTCACGGGACGAGGCCCATCTTTGAGAAATTGAATGAGGAATTCTCAAAAGAAGAGATCGCCTTTCTGGCAATCAACGTGGCAGAAGAAGAAGAAATCGTAAATCACTATGTCTCTACGGTGAAACCGCGATTGGGGACAGTACTTCTTGATTCTGAGGGTGCTGTCGCTCGTGCTTACGGAATCACTGGATTTCCGCAATCGTTCGTGATTGACAGAAATGGACAAGTTTCTGCCGTGTTTCGTGGTTTTTCTAGCGACCTTCAAGAAAGGTTTCGCACTGCGCTCCAGAAATCACTGAACGCGGACACCTTGAAATAACCTGGCCGGGTTGCGTGCGTTGTAGTTTCGGATTTTGCACGTTGAGTGACGTGCACCACAGTAAATCTATGGAGATTGTACCATGAAAACTGCTAGAATTGTGTTAACGACAGCATTGTCCATTTTGGTTCTCGCGACCGTTTCGTCCGCTGGAGAGATTAGCATGACCTGGACGAACATCCAGGATGGATATTCGGCTGCGACAAATGAGCTGTACGTCGGTGGCAATGTCACATCACCGACTGGCACCACTGTAGGTGAGACGATCATCATCGTGACGCGACCTGGTGAGCCGAACTTTGAGGTCGAGTCGTACACGATTACGGTCGCGGGTGGATTTCTTGCGGCCACGGATGACCCTGAGAACGGGACTGATTTCCCTGCGGCCTATGGACTGATCGCCTATGATGACAACGGCGATTGGGACGGATACGGAGGGCAAATCGACTAGATTGTCCTGCACAGGAACGGGCGCAGCATCGCAGTTGATGTTGCGCTCGTTGTTTCTAACACGGTACGATGTCGTCTTGCAAATTCCAGGTGCGAAGGAACATATCATGAGTCATAAAAGAAACAAACACGCGGCTGCGTTTGAGTCGTTGGAAAATAGGAAGCTGCTTGCAGGCGACTTTGCCATCGGTGATGCGAACATGGACTACTATGTCGATGCTGCCGACTTGATTCAGGTCATCAAGTTCGGAAAGTTTCGTTCTGATGAAGCGGCGACGTGGGAAGAAGGCGATTGGACAAATGACGGAGTGTTCGACGCTGATGATTTACGAGGATTCACAAGATCAGGGCATCTGTATTTGCTCGACGGGCCTTACGACGACCGCGCCGGAGAACCCGCAAATCGGCTCCAGCCAATCCATACCTCGGGCGAACCGGACGTTACGTTGTTTTACTTTACGGAGGATGGCACGTTGACGGCGATTGCGTCGGATTCGAGCAAACTAGGTGCGTTGCACATCGTTTCGAAATCGGAATCACTAAGTGGCCAGAGAGGCCCGAATAGGCCGTACGATTTCAGTCGAGAAAACGAGCAGTTCGTTGTCGAGTTCCTCGGTGGGAGCTGGATCGAAAATCCAGGTTTGTTGCCCATTGGTTGGACACGAGAACAGATCCTTTCAGATTTGCTGAT